>NZ_VTLB01000010.1:0-2500 GCF_020514235.1 Synechococcus sp. MU1617 | reverse complement strand
GGGGTCATCCAGCGGACACATCTAAATCACACTCCAATCGAGCTCAACTCCAATAACTTGGAGATGGGGATAAAGTTCGGTCAGTGG
Organism: Synechococcus sp. MU1617; assembly: GCF_020514235.1. Classification (NCBI taxonomy): domain Bacteria; kingdom Bacillati; phylum Cyanobacteriota; class Cyanophyceae; order Synechococcales; family Synechococcaceae; genus Synechococcus; species Synechococcus sp. MU1617. The sequence goes on along the minus strand of NZ_VTLB01000010.1, from coordinate 2,413 downwards.
AGGTTAGGAGACTCGAACTCCTGACATCCTGCTTGCAAAGCAGGCGCTCTACCAACTGAGCTAAACCCCCAACACCGAATGGGCCATCCTGGACTTGAACCAGGGACCTCACCCTTATCAGGGGTGCGCTCTAACCACCTGAGCTAATGGCCCAGGAGTCTCATCCCTTTTGGGGTGTGACCTAGACAAAGTTTAGGAACTGAAAATCTCCATCAAGCAATCAACATTGCTGCTGATTCTTAACTTCAAAGCTGAGGTACCGATCGACCTAAGGTGACAGGACTTCGGCCTAAGAATAAAAATACTCAGGCATCAAAATCATTGTGTTGTCTCCCTGTTAGGAGGTGATCCATCCGCACCTTCCGGTACGGATACCTTGTTACGACTTCACCCCAGTCATCAGCCCCACCTTCGACGTCCTCCTCCACAAGGGTTGGAGTAACGGCTTCGGGCGTGGCCAACTTCCATGGTGTGACGGGCGGTGTGTACAAGGCCCGGGAACGTATTCACCGCAGTATGCTGACCTGCGATTACTAGCGATTCCGCCTTCACGTAGGCGAGTTGCAGCCTACGATCTGAACTGAGCCACGGTTTATGGGATTTGCTTGTCCTCGCGAACTTGCAGCCCTTTGTCCGTAGCATTGTAGTACGTGTGTAGCCCAGGATGTAAGGGGCATGATGACTTGACGTCATCCACACCTTCCTCCGGTTTATCACCGGCAGTCTCTCTAGAGTGCCCAACTAAATGCTGGCAACTAAAGACGTGGGTTGCGCTCGTTGCGGGACTTAACCCAACATCTCACGACACGAGCTGACGACAGCCATGCACCACCTGTCACTGCGTTCCCGAAGGCACTCTCTCGTTTCCAAGAGATTCGCAGGATGTCAAACCCTGGTAAGGTTCTTCGCGTTGCATCGAATTAAACCACATACTCCACCGCTTGTGCGGGCCCCCGTCAATTCCTTTGAGTTTCACACTTGCGTGCGTACTCCCCAGGCGGAACACTTAACGCGTTGGCTACGACACCGAGGGGGTCGATTCCCCCGACACCTAGTGTTCATCGTTTACGGCCAGGACTACAGGGGTATCTAATCCCTTTCGCTCCCCTGGCTTTCGTCCATGAGCGTCAGTGATGGCCCAGCAGAGCGCCTTCGCCACTGGTGTTCTTCCCGATATCTACGCATTTCACCGCTACACCGGGAATTCCCTCTGCCCCTACCACACTCAAGCCCAACAGTTTCCACTGCCATGATGGAGTTAAGCTCCACTTTTTAACAGCAGACTTGAAGGGCCGCCTGCGGACGCTTTACGCCCAATAATTCCGGATAACGCTTGCCACTCCCGTATTACCGCGGCTGCTGGCACGGAATTAGCCGTGGCTTATTCATCAAGTACCGTCAGATCTTCTTCCTTGATAAAAGAGGTTTACAGCCCAGAGGCCTTCATCCCTCACGCGGCGTTGCTCCGTCAGGCTTTCGCCCATTGCGGAAAATTCCCCACTGCTGCCTCCCGTAGGAGTCTGGGCCGTGTCTCAGTCCCAGTGTGGCTGATCATCCTCTCAGACCAGCTACTGATCGATGCCTTGGTGAGCCATTACCTACACCAACTAGCTAATCAGACGCGAGCTCATCCTCAGGCGAAATTCATTTCACCTCGCGGCATATGGGGTATTAGCAGTCGTTTCCAACTGTTGTCCCCCTCCTGAGGGCAGATTCTCACGCGTTACTCACCCGTCCGCCACTAACCCGAAGGTTCGTTCGACTTGCATGTGTTAAGCACGCCGCCAGCGTTCATCCTGAGCCAGGATCAAACTCTCCGTTGTAGATCATTTCCTCTTAGAAGCTTTCACTTCCTCAAAATGATTTGCGTCACCCATTACTCAGTTAAAAACTGGCAACAGTTGAGGCCTCCTTTCGCTGACACAAAAGGGTTCTTAAGAGTGCATCTCTAGATTTCTCTGTCAATGACTTTCCGGGATCTCAGATCCGGTTGTTGCTCCACAATCCGCACACCGACAACAAAAGAGTTCGTGAAAACTCTTTCGTTGCAGCGAATTGCTTCAGCGCAACGAAATTTTTTGACGGGACCTCACACCTTCATCGCTCTTTCATTCGACTCCTCACCTCACCTCTCGGTTCGGCTCAGAACCAAACGCGATGAAAGCGTCAGTTCCTAAACTTTTCAATTGTCCAGGTGCGACCAAACTTCTCTTCACTCCCTCTCAGGAGATCGGTTGGTTGGTCATCGCGGCCTCTCGCGACCGCTTGAAGAACTTACAACACCGTGGGATCGCTCCCTCTTGGTCTTGTAAGTCGCCGCAGACACATCAAGACTTTCGCCTCAAGCGCTTCGGCTTGCGCAACAGCCTCTCGGCTCCCGCGCAAGACAAAACCATAACACCACAACCTTCAC
>NZ_VTLB01000009.1 GCF_020514235.1 Synechococcus sp. MU1617 | reverse complement strand
GCGCCGGAGCGCTGCTGGAGGGTGGTGGTCATGAGAACGGAAAGAAATGTTCCCGAAGGAACGGTTTAAGGAAGGGCAGGAAAGCCCTGCCTGCTCGGGAGTGTAAAGGAAGTTTGCGCTGTGTGTCCAGAGATTGCGAAACCAACGCTTATGGGCCTCAGGACAGAAAAGCGAGGCTTCCGAAAGACTTAAGATTCATGAGACTCGCTGGGGCGCTTTTTGGTTCTGATCCGCTGGATGCAAGCCGGCCATCGCTTGGAGGAAACCGTTCCTCTGACCCAGGCCCGTTACAGGCGACTGGAGCTGGAGGCTCAAGGTGCCACCGTGTATTGGAGTGAACGTCTGGCCCAACGCTAGTTCTGCTGAGAGGCTTGGGCCAATCGGGAAAGGCCCATGCAGCGTTTGATTCCTCTGCTTTGTCTTCTGGTGACCTCGGTTGGCCTCACCAGCTGTGGACTGGTGTCCTCCAGTGGCGACAAGCCAAACGCCAACACGAGAGCTTCGATCAAACAGCTGGAACGACGGATCAATCAGCTGGAGCAAGAGCTGCAAGAACTCAAGTCACCCGCCGGCGATGCCGACAGCAAGACACCAGCCGGCCCGCTGCGATCCCTCACCCTGCGGATCGGCACCGAGGACGATCGATTGCGGATGTATTGGGCGGATGGTCAGACGAGCAATCTGATCTGCTCTGAGGAGGGCAAAGGTGTTTGGGCCTGCGGTTAAGCCGCAGAGAGCAGCTGCTTCAAGGCCGGCAGCCAGGTGGGCTCCACAGGCCACACCTCCCGGCGCGTGAGGGAAAAAGCGATGCTTTTCTCCGCATAGGCCGCTTCGTTCACAAACACCGGAATCTCCCCTTCAACCCACCCCTCACCACGATCGGTCCCATCCGCAGCCCGGAACATGGGCTGGGTTGAGGCGATGTCCTGCCAATCGCGCCCCTGTAGTTCGGGATGAACCAGGGCCTGCGGCTCTCCTTTCTCCGACTTCGGGAGATCGCGACTCCCCAAGTGGCGATGCACCACCAGAGCGTCCGGCAGCCGGGCCAACCCCTGACGTGCCTGATCCACCGCCCTAAGGCACGTTTCCAAGCCAAGACGGGTCTGTTCAACGACCCGGGCATTGAGCAGACCTTGCGGCACAGGGCCAACCTCGATCACCAGTCCGCAGGGCCAGGATTCCACGAGAAAGCCGGTCTGCTGAGCATCGGCTTCGTGCAGATAAATCGGCAGGCCAAGAGCCCCCTGCACCAAAGCCGCGAGGGCGAGATCAGCGGGGCGCCGGCCATACACCACCAAGGAATTTCCCATGGCCGCTGTGGTGCTGTGCAGATCAACGGCTACAACGCAGGGCTGCTCGCCGCTGGGGCCGTGCAAGTGCAGGAGTTCCCCAGCACGCTGGAACTCCAAGCCGGAGGCCCCCTGCTTCAACTGTTCCGGGAGGAAGCAGCGGTTGAGGTCACGATCGACGTAACGGCAGCGGCGGCGCAGCGCTTCCGGGTTGCCGATCACCCGCTGCACCACCAAACCTGCAGCGTCAATCAGATCAGGGTTGGCCTGCCACTGCTGCAGCAACCAAGGGGCATTGACCTCATTCCCGTGGGTGCCGGCCACCACAAGAACGCCACAGCTGCTCATGAACCACAGCGAACCAAGTTCTGACTGAAGCACGAGTCACAGCGAGGATGAAAGCGATCCAAACCGCGCCATGTCGATCCCACCTGTCGTGGTCACGGCCGCCCGTCGCAGCTGGCGATGGCAATGGCAACGGCTCATGGGTGGGCTGGGCCCAGCCGATGCGGCCGGCAATTACATCCGACCAAGCAGCGATCCGCTCACCCCGCCGGCCTTGAACCCCGCGGACCTGCTCCAGCGCAGCGCCGGCCAACGGCCGCTGCTGGTGATCGGGCGCAGTTGCCCTTGGGCCCATCGCACCTGGCTGGTGCATCAGCTGCGCCATCTGCACGACAGCGTCAGCCTCCTGATGGCACAGGCGGATCACAACGCTGGACGCTGGGCCCTCAATCCAGCCTGGGAGGGGTGCGCAACGTTGCTGGAGTTGTATCAGCACTGCGGCGCCCCCCCTAGCTACCGGGCCACCGTGCCTGTGCTGGTGGATCCCAAAAACCACACCCTGCTGGGCAATGACAGTGCTCCACTGGTGGACCTGTTAAACCGCTGGCCCCATCAAGACGGGGTTGTTGACCTGGCACCGGCGGAATCAACCGACAAGATCCAGGCCTGGCAGCAGCTGCTGCAACCGGCCATCAACGATGGGGTTTACCGCTGCGGTTTCGCCCGCAACCAAGCGGCCTACGACCGCGCTGAAGCCGATCTCTTTGCCGCCCTCGATGCGGTGGAGCAAAGCCTCGCAACCAATGGTCCATGGCTGTGCGGCACAACACTGACCCTGGCTGACGTGCGGCTGTTCCCCACCTTGATCCGATGGGAGCTGGTCTATACCCCACTGTTCGGCTGCAGTCGGCACCCGCTCTGGCACTACCCGCAACTCTGGGCCTGGCGACAACGCTTTTACGCCCTACCGGGCGTGGCGGAAACTTGCGACGGCAACGCCTGGCGACACGATTACTTCGGTGCATTGTTCCCCCTCAATCCCGGCGGGATTGTTCCAGCCGGTCCCGACCTGAGCACACTGGTAAACAGCACGGCAGCGTCGGGATGACCAGCGCAGATCCAACTTTTGAAGGTGTCTATGGCACCTACTCGATCACCGCCGCCGATCGCCTGGAGGTGCGTTCCTATCGAATCGCCCTGTTAATCACCGGCCTCAGCCTGGCCGCCGGAGTGCTGCAGTGGTGGCAAACCGATAACCCCTGGGCATGGCTCTGGGTGCTGCCGATGGCCACGGCCCTGGGCCTGGCGCTCCGCTGGATTCACATTTATCTCCGTCCCTTGCACCGCGCCCTTCAATTGTTCTGGCTCAGCGGTTGCATCGGTTGGGGGGCACTGCTGCTGCAGGCCGGCCCCACCGAAGCGCTCTCCGCCCTACGGGATCAGCCGATCTGGATCCTGGCCATCGGCCCGCTGTTTGCCGCCTTGGCCGGCATCGGCTTCAAGGAGTTTTTCTGCTTCCAACGACCCGAGGCGATCGGCCTCACCTTGCTGCTGCCTGCAGCGCTGCTCGGGCACCTGATGGGGGTAATCAATGGCCCCCTCTGCCTGGCTCTCCTGGAGTGTGCAGCGTTGCTGCTGGTGCTGCTGGCCCTGCGCAAATTCGGGATGGATGCGGCAGCGGATGTGGGCGACAAGAGCGTGTTTGCTTATCTGGACGGTCAACTGCCCGCTGGCACACCGTGAGTCTGATCAGCCTGGTGGGTGCGGCCAAGGATTTCGGCATCCGCACCCTCTTTTCCGATCTCGACCTCCACATTGGGGATGGCGAGCGGCTGGGCCTGATCGGCCCCAATGGCGCCGGCAAATCAACGCTGTTGAAAGTTCTGGCGGGGAAGGAACCCCTCGGTGAGGGAGAACGCCGCTGTTCTCCCCGGCTGCGGGTGGAGCTGGTGGGTCAGGAGAGCCGAATTACACCGGGGCTCACGGTGATGGAGCAGGTGCTGGAGGGCTGTGGCGCCAAACGGGATCTGCTGATGCGCTTCAGCGCTCTCAGCGACGCCATTGCCGCAGACCCCAGCAATGAAGCGCTGATGGCGGAGCTGGGTCAGCTCAGCCAACGCATGGATGAAGAGGACGCCTGGAGCCTGGAGCAGCAATGCCGGGAAGTGCTGCAGAAATTGGGCATCAGCGATCTCCAGCGCCCGGTCGACGACCTTTCCGGCGGTTACCGCAAACGGGTGGGCCTGGCATCAGCCCTGGTGGCTTGCCCCGATGTGCTGCTGCTGGATGAGCCCACCAACCATCTCGATGCCACTGCTGTTGAATGGCTGCAGAGCTGGCTGGATCGCTATCCCGGTGCTCTGGTGCTGGTCACCCATGACCGCTACGTGCTCGATCGGGTGACGCGGCGGATGGTGGAGGTGGACCGAGGCCAGGCCCGCACCTATCAAGGGAATTACAGCACCTTTCTGCAGCACAAAGCGGAAGAAGATGCCTCAGAGGCAGCCTCAGCAGCCAAATTCAAAAGCGTGCTTCGCCGCGAATTGGCATGGCTGCGCCAGGGCCCCAAGGCCCGCAGCACCAAACAGAAGGCGCGGCTGCAACGCATCGAAGCGATGCGTGAGCAGAAACCCAATCAGGCCAAAGCAAAGCTGGAGATGACCGGCATCAGCCGGCGCATCGGCAAACAGGTGATCGAAGCCGAAGCCGTTGGCGTCACAGCCGATGGCAACCAGGGTGGTCGCCCACTCCTCGATGGCTTCAGCTACAGCTTCAGCCCCGAAGACCGAATCGGCATCATCGGCCCCAACGGCAGCGGCAAATCCACCCTGCTTGATCTCATCGCCGGACGGCGCGAGCCCACCCAGGGCAGCCTGCTCCTTGGAGAGACCGTTCACATCGGCTACCTGGACCAGCACACCGAAGCCTTCAACGAAGGCAGGGGGCTCGATCGCAAAGTGATCGAGTTCGTGGAAGAAGCCGCCAGCCGGATCGATCTAGGGGGTGAACAGGTCACCGCATCCCAGCTTCTGGAACGCTTTTTGTTTCCACCGGGCCAGCAGCACAGCCCCTTGGCCAAGCTCTCCGGCGGCGAGCGCCGTCGCCTCACCCTCTGCCGGATGCTGATCCAGGCGCCCAACGTGTTGCTGTTGGACGAACCCACCAACGATCTGGATGTTCAAACCCTCAGCGTTCTCGAAGACTTTCTTGAGGACTTCCGGGGCTGCGTGATCGTTGTTTCCCACGACCGCTACTTCCTCGATCGCACCGTTGATCGTCTGTTCTGTTTCGACCAAGGACGGCTCAATCGGTTTGAAGGGAACTACAGCGCATTTCTGGAGCAGCAGCGTCAGGAAGAACGCAGCCAAAACCAGGCGAGCAAACCCACCACACCAAAACCAGAGCGCAGCAGCGAAAGCAAGCGCGACGGTCCTCGGCGTCGAAACTTCAAGGAAAACAAGGAGCTTGCGGCTCTTGATCAACAGCTGCCTGAACTGGAGCTGAAGAAAGAGGACCTGGAGCAACAGATGACCCAAGCGGGCGCTGACATGGCCAAGCTGAGCCTTGAGCTGGCTGATCTGATCTCCCGCATCGAACAGGCCGAAGAACGCTGGCTGGAACTCAGCGAATTGACGCCCTGATCAACGATCTGGAGCCATGGTTGTAGCTACGGCTACCGCCACTTCAGATCAACATTGTCGGATGGTCATGGGGCGGGATTCCACCACTCCAAAACCGATGAATCGCCGTAAAGTGCCTTGAGGCCACGGTCTCAATTCATGAAGTCCATCGACGAACACATCCAGCAGGATCAATCGGAAATCGAAGCTGCCAAGGCAGCTGGAGACGAGGCCAAGGTTCGTCACCTCACCGATGAGCTGAAGTCGCTAGAGGAATACAAGGAACACCACCCCGGCGACAGCCACGACCCCACCTCCCTGGAGCTGCATTGCGAGGCCAATCCCGATGCCGATGAGTGCCGCGTCTACGACGACTGAATCAACAAACGTCGTAAATCCAACGAGGGCTCAGTAGTCCTCGTTGTAGTCAGAGGGGCTGCCGGTCAGGCTGCAGACGACAGCCTCTTCGAGACGCATCGCCTTCACTTCAGCGATGGGACGTCCCATGCGTTGAAGTACAGCAACAGACTCTTTCGTTTGGCACCGGGCGATCACATCGCCCTTGTTGTCCAGACAGGTGTAGAAGGTCATGTCATGGGAGAGACATCCCCGTTATGGCTCGCACCTGATCAACCCACAAGCATTGACGTGGCTGATCACATGAAGATTGTCTGGAGCTCAGCTCACACCCCGAGCTCAGCCCAGGTTTCGGACAGCAACTGATCGAGATTGGTTCCCATCGCTGCAGAAATGCAGAGCACGGGACGACCACTCGCTGCTTCAAGGTTTTGCCGCAACGTGGGGAGATCCTCCTCTAACACCAACTCCTGCTTGTTGATCACCAACAACCGTGGTCGATCAACAAGACCATGGCCATAGGCCTCCAGCTCCTGCTGGACGACGTTCAGGTCAGCCACGGGATCCTCGGATCCAGCGTCCACGAGGTGGATCAGTAAACGGGTGCGTTCGATATGACGCAGAAAGTCGTGGCCAAGACCAGCACCCTGGGCGGCCCCTTCAATCAAGCCTGGAATGTCTGCGAAAACGGTTCCATCTCCACTGGGGCGGCGCACCACACCAAGGTTGGGGACCAGAGTAGTGAACGGATAATCGGCAATCTTGGGCCGCGCTGCCGACAGCACGGCGATCAAGGTGCTCTTGCCTGCATTGGGAAGACCAATGATGCCAACTTCAGCCAGCAACTTGAGTTCAAGCTGCAGGGGCCATTCCTCACCCTCTCGCCCCTCGGTGAATTTCTCCGGCGCGCGGTTGCGGTTGCTCAGGTAATGGGCATTGCCCAGACCACCTCGTCCTCCAAAGGCAACGGTGAGACGTTCCCCCGGCGCTGTTAGGTCGCCCAGAAGAATGCCGGTGCGCAGATGGCGCACCTCCGTGCCGCAAGGAACCTTGATCACCAAGTCTTTCCCGGATGCACCGGTGCATTTGTTCGGGCCACCGCGTCGCCCGTCATCGGCAGCGAACAGGCGTTTGTATTTGAAGTCGAGAAGGGTTTGCAGATTGCTATCGGCCTCCAGAACCACGGGAGCCCCACAACCGCCGTCACCTCCGGAAGGGCCTCCAGCCGGCACATACTTTTCACGGCGAAATGCAGCGATGCCATCGCCGCCGCGACCGCCTCGGACCGTGATCCGTGCCTGATCGATGAACTGCACGGTGCTTCCGGCTGAATCCAGTCCTTAACCCTAAGATTCAGCCGCTGCAGCTCTGCCGTTGGCCGGCGTCCGTTTCGAAGACCTCAGCAAGACCTTCCCAGGACGCGGTGGCGGAGATCCCGTTGAGGTGATTCGTCAGTTGAATCTGACGATTATCGATGGTGAGTTTTTGGTGCTTGTCGGTCCCTCGGGGTGCGGCAAAAGCACCTTGCTGAGACTGCTCGCTGGTCTCGACAATCCCACCAACGGCGAAATCAGAATCGGAACCCGGCCCATCAGCGATGTTCCGCCGGCGCGCCGCAACGTCGCCATGGTTTTCCAGAGCTATGCGCTTTACCCGCATCTCAGCGTGCGGGACAACCTCAGCTTCGGACTGCGCAGAAGCCAGGCAAGATCAACATTCCAGCGGATCCAAGACCAAGCCTTTCGATCCACGCGCGCGTTGCCCCAATCACTGAGGGTGCAGTCGGTAAGAGAAGAACGAATCGAAACCAGGGTGAACACCGTTGCCAGATCTCTGGAACTAACGGAATTGCTCGACAGAAGGCCAAAGGAACTGTCTGGCGGACAAAAACAACGGGTCGCCCTCGGGCGTGCCATGGCACGCAATCCTGAGGTGTTCTTGATGGATGAACCGCTTAGCAATCTCGACGCAAAACTCAGAACGAGCACGCGCCAAAGAATCGTCGAGCTGCAGCGCGAATTGGGCACAACAACGGTTTATGTCACCCATGATCAAGTGGAAGCAATGACCATGGGTGATCGCATCGCGGTGTTGAACCAAGGGCGCTTGCAACAACTGGGGACACCGATGGAGTTATACAAGTGGCCCTCCAACATCTTCGTAGCCCAGTTCATTGGCAGCCCGGCAATGGGCTTATTGCCCGTAACAGTGGGACCGAATGCAACCCTCATTTTGGGCAGTAAGCGGATACAAGTTGAAGGCGAAATGGTCGAGCCTTTACTTCAACGTGAAGGCCAACATCTCACCGCAGGGTTAAGACCTGAACACTGGCATCTGGCACCACCAACAAACCGAAACCTCCAGGCCGAGGTGAGCCATTGCGAGCGCCTGGGCAATGAACAGATCCTCAGCTGTCGGCTCCTGGATTGCGATCAACTCATCCAAGTCAGATGTTCAGCGGAAATCAACATCAACAGCGGCGATGCCATCAACCTCGACCCTGACCCCACAGGCTGGCGGTTGTTTGATGCGGATGGAGAAGCGATCCGTTAGTCATTGAAGGGGTTGAACCAACTCAGCGGACCCAGACAACGCTGCAACCCGGTCCGCCGTCCCCCTGTTCAGCATCGGTCACCCGTTCCACGTAGGGAACAGTGTCCAGCCAAGTGCGCAGGCCGCGCTTGAGCTTGCCCGTGCCAATGCCATGGATCACCCAAACCGGGCCATTGGCACTGCGCAAGCATTCCTCGACTGCCGCTTCGGCCTCATGCACCCGCATGCCACGCACATCAAGGGTGTTACGACTGGTGCGCACCTGTGCACCACCGACGCCAACTGAACGGGCTTGCACCTTCACCACCGGCTTTGAAGGCGGCTCCGGCTTACGACCATCCAGGCTTTCCACCGCCGCTAGATCCACCGTGGTGCGCATCACCCCGCAACGGACCGTCAGCTGAAGGCCGTCATCGGAGATGGCCAACACATCCGCAGCCTTGCCGAGGGCCAGCAAGCGCACGCGATCGCCCACCGCCGGACGCCAGCCCGGCTTGGGTGCACGCCGTTCAGGGGTGGGGCGGTGATGGTCCTCCAAGCTGCGTAACCGTTGCCCAGCCCGCCGCGCGGTTTCCCCATCTGCGCGCTCATCACGCAGCCGGCGAATCAGCGTGCGAACTTCCTTCTGGCCTTGGCGGATCGACTGCTCCAAGCGTTGACGCCCCTGCTCCTGGTGTTGCGCGGTCTGCTGCTTTTGCTTGTGCCAGCGCTGCAGCAACTCCTCGTGCAGCAGCTCAGTGCGTGCCAAGAGTGCTGCAGCATCTTCTGCCGCGGCCTGTTGGCGCTGCCGTTGCTCCTCCAAACCGCGGATCACACTGTTCACCTCACCATCTCCCCCTGGAGCCAGAAGCTGCTGGGCCTGGTGAAGCACATCCGAATCGAGACCCAAGCGCGTCGCGATCGCCAGGGCATTGCTGCGTCCAGGAATTCCCCACAGCAATTCGTAGGTGGGAGACAAGGTCTCGGAATTGAAGGCCACGGAGGCATTCTCGAAACGAGCGTCGTCGTATTTGAGAGCCTTGAGTTCACCGAAGTGAGTGGTGGCAATCGTGAGCCGGGCTCGATCGGCAAGAGCCTTGAGCAAAGCCGTTGCCAAAGCCGTTCCCTCGCTGGGATCCGTTCCGGCACCCACCTCATCCAACAGCACCAGGGCAGGGGCACTACCGCGCTGCAGCGCCTCAAGAATCCGCCCGATGCGCTTCACATGGCCGCTGAAGGTGGACAAGCTCTGCTGAAGGGATTGCTCATCTCCGATGTCCGCCAGCACCTGGGAACACCAGGGCAGGGAGGGTTTCCCTGAACAGGGCAAGAGCATGCCGGCGCGCGCCATCAGTGCAGCAAGGCCGATGCTTTTCAGGGTGACCGTTTTGCCACCGGTGTTCGGCCCAGTGATCGCCACCACCCGCAGCTCCGGCGACACCTCCACCGAAATGGGAACCACGGGCGGCCCATCCGCCCGTTTGTGCTGCCACACCAACAGTGGGTGCCGCAGACCTGAAAAGCGAAACGGAGCCTCCGCTGCTGGCTCAAGCTGCGGCTCCACCCCGCCAAGCCAGCGGCCGTAACGCCCGCGGGCCAGCGCAAGATCAAGCGTGCGCAGCACAGCCACAAGCTGGTTGAGGGCGGATGCCTCTTCAGCCACCAGAGCACTCAGCTCCGCCAACACCTTGCGTTCTTCATCGCGAATGCGCGACTCCAGCTCCACCAACTTGTTGCCCATCGTGAGCACCGAGCGGGGTTCCACAAAGAGGGTGCTGCCTGAGGCCGAGCTGTCGTGAACCTGGCCGGGCACCTGGCTCACCGCACCGGCCTTCACCGCCAGAACAGGTCGGCCATGACGCTCGGCAATCACACTGTCCTGCAGGGATGGGGCCAGGCGCCGCAGCAACGCCTGAAGTTTGTCGCGACGCTCCTGGCGCAGCCCGTTCCATTGATGCCGCAGCGCCGACAACGCCGAGCTGGATCGATCAGCAACGCGGCCCCCCTCTTCGAGGGCAAATTTGAGCCGCTGCTCCAACTCCGGCAGCGTCACCATCGTTTCAATCAACGCAGTGCACACCGGGCGTAGCTCGGGGTCGTCGATCTGACGGCGCAAGCGACGGGCCGCTGCCAACGTTTCCGCCACGGACAGCAGCTCTTCACCGGAGGCCACCCCACCCTTGCTGCAGCGCAGCACCACTGGCTCAAGGTTCTGCACGCCGCGGAAGCTGAGTCCCCCTTCGGTGAGGTCATCGAGCACCGCCATTTCAACGGTCTCGGCCAGGCGTTGTTTCGACTCATCCAGAGTGGCCGGCAGCGGTTGAACCCGGGCCGCATCACGACCCATGCCGGTGCTGGCAAAGCCGCTGAGATGGTCACAGACCCGATGCCACTCCAGCAGTTCAAGGGTTTCCTGCTGAGCCCTATCCGCCTCTTGACTCAAGTCAATTGCAGTTGGAGGGGATGCCACCGGGGGGTTCATAAAGCATTTCGAGCCAGTTGCCTTCCGGGTCTTTCAGATAGAAAGACGCCGTGCCGTCGCGGTGGTCATGGACAGCACCAACGTGCACACCCTGCGCTTTGAGACGGTCGTGAATCACATCCACCTGCTCACGATCGCGGAAATGGAAGGCGAAATGTGGGCCAGCGGCCTTGTAATTCGGGCCTAACAAGGCGAGCCCGTCGCGTCCTTCCCCGGCTTCCAGATAGCACCAGTCGTCGGCGCGCCAGACCAGATGCATGCCCAGATCGGTGTAGAAGGCAACAGCCCGATCGACGTTCTCAACGCGAATCGCAACGTGACCGAGACGATCCACACCCTTGGGTTGATCGGCTGTTGCCATCGAATCAGGCCTCCTTCAACCAGGCCGCTGCATCGCAGGCGTGGTACGTGAGGATCAGATCGGCACCGGCGCGCTTGAAGCTCAGCAAGGTCTCCAGCACGACAGCCTTTTCATCGATCCAGCCCCTCTCCGCCGCGGCCTTCACCATCGAATACTCACCACTCACGTTGTAGGCAGCGATGGGGAGTTCCGACTCCTCGCGCAGACGGTGAATGATATCGAGATAAGCCAAACCAGGCTTCACCATCATGATGTCGGCGCCCTCCTGCTCATCGAGCTGGGCCTCGGTAATGGCTTCCCGAGCATTGGCGGGATCCATCTGATAGGTGTCTTTGTTTTTGGGGATCGGCTTGCTGCCGGCGGCACGCGGGGCGGAGTCGAGGGCCTCGCGGAAGGGTCCGTAGTACGCGGAGGAGTACTTCGCCGTGTAGCTGATGATGCCCACATGTTCGAAGCCTTCATCGTCGAGGGCTTCCCGGATGGCGCCGACCCGGCCGTCCATCATGTCGCTTGGGCCGATCAGATCAGCGCCCGCTTCAGCCTGCACAACGGCCTGCTTGCAAAGCAGTTCAATCGTCTCGTCGTTGAGGACCACGCCGTCCTGACTGACGATCCCGTCATGACCATCGCAGGAGTAGGGATCCAGGGCGACGTCGGTCATGATCGCCATCTCAGGAATGGCTTCCTTAATCTGACGGATTGCCCGAGGAATCAGGCCATTGGCGTTGAAGCATTCAGCCCCGTCTTCGGTCTTCAGCCCCTCAGACACCTTCGGGAAGAGAACGATGCAACGCACCCCCAGGTCGTAAGCGCGCTGCACTTCGCCGGTAAGGGCTGCCAAGCTCCAACGGCTAGCACCAGGCATGGCACCGATCGGCTCCACCTCAGCGCCTTCATGCACAAAGAGGGGATAGATGAAGTCTGCAGCCGAGAGGCTGTGCTCACGCACCATGGCGCGTAGGGCGGGCGTACGCCGAAGACGACGGGGGCGGTAGGTGAGCTCCATCAGACCCAAACACAAGGTGTGATCGTAAGGGTCACCCGATCAGAGGGCCGCCGAACGAAGCCACTCTTGACGTGGATGGTCCGTGCGCTTGGCACGCAACTGCTCGAGCAAGCGACGCTCCTCCTCACTCCATGAGGGCGGCATGGCCAGCGTCAGCGTGAGTAGGAGATCACCGCGACCGGTCTTCGACGGCCAGCCTTTGCCCTTCAGCCGCAGGCTGCGGCCCGGGGCGGTGCCGGCCGGAATGCTCACCTGGGCATCACCATCGGGCGTCATCACCGAGACCATGCCTCCAAGAGCCAGTTCATCAAGGCTGACGGGCAGATCGGCCCGCAGCTGATCCGACTCCAGGCGCCAGATCGGGTGCTCCTGAACCTTGAGGTTGAGGTAGAGGTCGCCCCGCCGTCCGGTTCCCGGTTGCAGGTTGCCCTTGCCCTTCAAACGCAGACGCGAGCCGTTCTTCACCCCGGCAGGGATACGCACCTGAACGCGCTCGTTATTGACCGAGAGGCTGCGTTCGCCACCGCGGAAGGCCTCCGCGAAGGTCACATTCACCGAAGCTTCGGCATCCAGATTCACCGGAGCGCGTGAAGCCTGGGCACCACGGGGGAAACCGCCTCCTGCGAATCCACCGCCGGGGAATCCACCCCCAGGGAAACCTCCCCCCTGAAAACCGCCGCCAGCCGGTCCACCGAAACGGCCCAACAGGTCGTTGATGAAATCATCGAAATTGCCGTAGCGACCGAAGTCAACATCCATGCCAGGAGCTGCTCCCCCGCCCATGCCGCCGGCCTGATTCCAGTACTGGCCGAACTGCTCATAACGACGCCGTTTCTCAGGATCGGAGAGCACTTCGTAGGCCTCACTGATCTCCTTGAACCGCGCTTCAGCCTGGGCATCACCGGGGTTGACGTCAGGGTGGTATTGGCGCGCCAGGCTGCGAAAGGCTTTCTTGATGGCAGTGGCATCGGCACTGCGATCGACACCGAGCACCTGGAAATAGTCCTTGTATCCGCTGCCTGCCATACCCATTCAGTGGTGATAACAGTCTCGCCGCAACAGGGCTTGCGTGGTTACTTCCGCATGGAGGGAAGCCCGAACGCACCAATGCGACCTAGCTTCAGACCAACCGCTGGATCAGCATGAGGAGCACGGCTTCATCTCTGCTGGCAACCGTGCTGGTCGCAGCTGGCGGAGCTGTCGGTGGCCTACCGGTATCGGCAGGTCCCTGGACCAGCACGATCGGAGAGCCCCTACGCGACTCCAGCCTCCAGGCCCTTGAACTGACGCAGCATCTGAAGGCGATTGGGGCCAAGTTTTACGGCGCTTGGACCTGCCCGGCCTGCTTCAAGCAGATGAACCTTTTCGGCAAACAGGCAGGAGCGGACGTGACCTACGTGGAGTGCCGCAAGCCGAAGCAGCTGCCGGAGCAAGCCGAAGCCTGCAACGCCGCAGAGATCCGGGCCTACCCCACCTGGGTTCTTCCCGATGGACGCCGAAAAGTTGGAGTTCAGTCTTTGGAAGTCCTGAGCCGCTGGAGTGGCCTGAACTGAGATGGCACTGATTCACGGTCTGCATCAGCGCAACATCCGAGGCGACCTCCTCGGAGGATTAACGGCAGCCGTTGTCGCCCTGCCCCTCGCCCTGGCCTTCGGCAATGCCGCCCTGGGGCCGGGCGGCGCCATCTACGGCCTGTATGGAGCAATCGTCACCGGATTCCTGGCGGCCCTGCTTGGGGGAACTCCCGCTCAGGTGAGCGGACCCACCGGACCGATGAGCGTCACCGTGGCGGGGATCGTCTCGAGCCTGGCCGCCATTGGCATCAGTCGAGATCTCAATGCCGGGGAAATGCTGCCGTTGGTGATGGCCGCTGTGGTTATCGGTGGTTTCTTTGAAGCCCTGCTCGGGGTGCTGCGGCTGGGGCGCTTCATCACCCTGGTGCCCTATTCAGTGGTCTCCGGCTTCATGTCGGGGATCGGTTTCATCATCTTGGTACTGCAACTCGGGCCCTTCATCGGGGTGAGCACCCGGGGCGGCGTAGTCGGGTCCCTGAGTTCGCTGATCGAGGCACCCAGCTGGAACCCAGCAGCGCTCGCCGTTGGATTGATGACACTCGCCGTGGTGTTCTTGACCCCCCTGCGCATCCGTCAGTGGGTGCCAACACCACTGCTGGCCCTGCTGATCGTGACGCCGTTGTCGCTGGTGCTGTTCAACGACAACCGGCTGCTGGAACTGGGCCTTGAACCCATCGCCCGGATCGGTGCAATCCCGGAAGGCGGCTTGCAACTGGTGTTTCCCGATTTCAGCCAACACCTGCCGGAGCTGGTGAAAGCCGGCATGGTTCTCGCCCTGCTCGGGGCCATCGACTCATTGCTCACCTCCCTGGTGGCCGACAACATCACCCAGACCAATCACGACTCCAACCGTGAACTAATCGGCCAGGGCATCGCCAACACCGCGGCCGGGTTTCTCTCCGGTCTTCCCGGTGCCGGAGCCACCATGCGAACGGTGATCAACATCAAATCCGGTGGTCAGACGCCCTGGTCGGGCATGACCCATTCCCTGGTGCTGCTGCTCGTGCTGCTGGGGGCGGGTCCTCTGGCAGCACAGATCCCCACAGCGCTGCTGGCGGGAATCCTGATCAAAGTCGGCCTCGACATCATCGACTGGGGCTTTCTCCTCCGCGCCCATCGCCTGTCAGCGAAAACGGCCGCGCTGATGTACGCGGTGCTTTTGATGACAGTGTTCTGGGACCTGATCTGGGGCGTTCTGGTGGGGATGTTCGTAGCCAACCTGTTGACCGTTGATTCGATCACGCGGTCTCAACTGGAGGGGATGGAGCAGGACAACCCTTCCGATGCCACGGAGGCACGGCACGCCAATCTCTCCCCGGAGGAGGAAGACCTGATCCTCCGCTGCGGCAAGGCCTTGATGCTATTCCGTCTGCGCGGCCCTCTGAGTTTTGGCGCCGCCAAGGGGATCAGTGCCCGGATGGGGTTGATCCAGAGCTACAGCGTGCTGATCCTTGACCTCACCGACGTGCCTCGCATCGGGGTCACAGCAACCCTGGCGATTGAACGCATGGTGGAGGAAGCACAATCAGCGGGCCGCACTCTGTTCATCGCCGGTGCAAATCAGGGCCTTGAACAACGGCTGCGGCAATTCGGTGTGGAGGGTGTGCTCCGGCATTCCAGGCTGGATGCCTTGCAGGAGGCCGCTCAGCTGATCTGACTGGCGTCCACCCCGCAGGAATGCATCCGCACATCTTCAGGGCGTGCCAACTCCCCTGCCAGCGCCTTCACTTCAGCCCGGGCCAGCACTTCGAGGCGCTCGACGATCAGCTCCCGCGGATAGCGCTGCTCACACAGCACCCAATACAAGCCGAAGTGGCGGGCTTCACTCGCCAGCAGATCGCTGTAAAGCGCCCTCAACTGGGGATCCGGACTGTGCTCGGCCAGAAGAGCCATGCGCTCATGGCTGCGGGCTTCGATCAGACCGGCCACAAGGAAGGAGTCGAGCATTCTTTGCGGCTCACCTTTACGGATCTGCCGGGCGAGATCAGCGCCATAGCCCGGGGAAGGCAGCGGTTCCAAGTAGCGCCCCCGCGCCTTGATCAGAGCAAGAACTTTCTCGAAGTGCTCCAGTTCTTCCCTCGCCAGAGGGCTGAGGGCTTCGCCCAGACCCGGTTCGCAGAGATAGCGAAACATCATTTGCACAGCAGCCCCGGCAGCCTTGCGTTCGCAGTGGGCGTGATCGATCAGCACCTGCATCGGCCGGGCATTGGCCTGCTCCACCCAGCTACAACTGGTGGGCGCAGCCAACCAGCGGATCGAGGCCACCGTTTTCGAAGGAACGGTGAGAGTCATGCGTTCGGCCTGAGGTGGCTGAGCAATCCTTTGAAGGCAAGGCTGTAACTGGCGGGTCCGAAGCCGCAGATCACACCTACAGCGCGCTCAGCCAGAAACGAGTGATGGCGGAACTTTTCCCTGGCATGGGTGTTGCTGAGATGCAATTCCACGTAGGGGATCGCGACGCCAGCCAGTGCATCACGGATGGCGATGGACGTGTGGGTGTAGGCCCCGGCGTTGATCAAGATCCCATCGCATCGGCCCATGGCCTGGTGAATCCGGTCCACGAGGGCACCTTCGAAATTGCTCTGAAAACAGTCCAGCTGCACAGATTCCTGTTCCGCCTCCCGGGTCAGCGCCGCTTCGATGTCGGCCAGAGAGGAATGGCCATAGATCCCCGGCTCACGCTGGCCCAACAGGTTCAGATTCGGACCGTTCAGCAGCAGAATGTGCATGGCTGGGGATCGGTTCAGCTCGGCAGATCGTATCGAGATCATGGAGAAGGACACACCGACTGGTAAGTTCTTGCGGTGTGGTTCGGGTCGGTGCCCGAGTGGTTAATGGGGGCGGACTGTAAATCCGCTGGCTCTGCCTACGTTGGTTCAAATCCAACCCGGCCCATCCTCCACATGCCCTTGTAGCTCAGCGGTAGAGCACTCCCTTGGTAAGGGAGAGGTCTCGAGTTCAAGTCTCGACAAGGGCTTCCTTCCTCCCCTCGGCACCAGGGGAGAGGGGTTTCGACCCCAGAACAGCCGCCGATTGAGGTCCAACACCTTGGCTGTCGACAGTTCCCAGCCTCCAAACACAGGAATATCCCGGCTCGATCTTTAGGGGCACATGGTTTGAGCGACTGCGGTTGATCACGACCCGTAGGCCATCCGCAATGCCCTCAAGCACGTCCGCCCCTTGGGCTGACCAGCGCAGACCATCCCTGCGCAAGACCCTATGGGCACAGCGGAGTTCTGCGAGGGACTGAATGAAAGGGCGCAGATCAGCGGGCCAAGGGACATCCCAGGGATAGGCCTCACGGCAGGCCGGTCCAGGACCGCTGGAGGGGCCCGGTTCAGGGCCACCCGCCAGAGCAGCTTCGGTCCCGTAGTAAATGCAGGGCGCTCCCGGGTGGAGAAAGAGCAGCAGTAGGGCCAACTTCAGGGCCGCCAAGTCGTTGTTGAGGCTGTGAAGTGCCCGGGGCACGTCATGGCTATCGAGCAGGTTCATCTGGGCTCTGTTCACCACCTCCCGATAGGAACCCGTTGTTGTCGTCCAAATGGTCAACAGATCCTGACCATCCAGGGGGTCGAGGGGGTATTCGGAATTGCGGTAGTCCCGCCGCAGCGCCTCACCAGCGGCCCAGCAAATGCTGCTCCAGCCCAGCCGGTAATTCATCACGCCATCGAAGTGGTCCCCCTGCAGCCAGGTGGTTGCATCACCCCACACCTCTCCAACAATCCAGGCCTCCGGGTTGGTGGAGCGGACCATCTGCCGAAACTCCACCCAGAAGTCGGCCGGGACCTCGGCGGGGACGTCGAGACGCCAGCCATCAATCCCCTGTTCGAGCCAGTGACGGCCAACCGCCAGCAGGTGCTCCCGCACCCCTGGATTGGCATGGTTGAACTTAGGCAGATCAGGCAGTGCCCACCAGCCGTCGTAGCCGCAGTCCTCGCCTTCAGCGGGATAGGGCTGGAGGGGCAAGCGGTGCACATGGAACCAATCCCGGTACGGCGAATCCGCACCGTTCTCCACCAGGTGATGAAAGGCCCAAAAGCCGCGGCCACAATGGTTGAACACACCATCCAGAACCACCTTCATGCCGCGCTGATGCACAGCTTCGATGAGCTTCGTTAGGGCTGCGTTGCCCCCCAACAGAGGATCAACCTCGAAGTAGTCGTAGGCGTGATAGCGATGGTTGGCGGCTGAACTGAAGATCGGCGTGAGATAGAGGCAGGTGATGCCCATCGCTTGAAGCCCATCAAGAGCATCGATGACGCCGTAGAGATCCCCGCCCTGGAATCCTTCCTCGCGAGGGTCCGCCCCCCATGGCTTGAGGGCGAGATAGCGCTGCGCATCGACCCGTCCACTCCGCCGGAAACGGTCGGGAAAGATTTGATAGAGCACCGCATCGGCAACCCAAGCGGGTGGGTCTCGAAACGGAGTCATCGCTCTCAAAACCTTTGCAGTCAGCCATCTCCTGGCTAGCAGGAGAGAAAGACATTGGCCATGGCTGAACAGCCTCTTCTTCTGGCCCTCGATCAGGGCACCAGCAGCTCCAGGGCAGCGCTGTTCAGTAGCTCGGGGGATCTCGTGATCAGCGCCAGTGCACCGCTGCCGATTTCCTACCCCGCGGATGGATGGGTGGAACAGGACCCGATGGCGATTTGGACCAGCCAGCGGCAGGCCCTGGTGCAGCTCGATTCGCAGCTCAGCGATGGGCAGCGCAAGGCGGTGGTGAGCTGCGGCATCACCAACCAACGGGAGACCACCGTGCTCTGGCGACGCAGCAGCGGCCTCCCCTGCGGACCAGCCCTCGTCTGGCAGGACGGCCGCACCGCCGCCATCTGCGAGGCCTGGAAGCAGCAGGGTCTTGAGCAGGAGTGGCGCCGACGCACGGGCTTGCTGCTCGACCCCTATTTCAGTGCCAGCAAGATCCGCTGGATGCTCGATCACTACGACGACGCCCAATCCGCCGCGGCCAGCGATGACCTCTGTTTCGGAACGGTGGAGAGCTGGCTGCTCTGGCAGCTCACGGGTGGCCAGCGCCACGGCAGCGACATGAGCAATGCCAGCCGAACGCTGTTGATGGATCTGGAGCAGCAGCGCTGGGTGGATGACTTCCGAACCCCGACAGGGCTACCCGCCAACGCTCTGCCGGAGCTACTGCCCTGCCGCGGGGAGTTCGGGCACATTGGATCGGATCTGCCTTTTGCAGGCCTACCGATCCAGGCGATGCTTGGCGACCAACAGGCCGCCACCCTTGGCCAGCTGTGCCTGCAACCCGGGGAAGGAAAGTGCACCTACGGGACGGGGGCCTTTCTGGTGATCAACACCGGCGACGTCATCCGCCGCTCGGATGCGGGGCTGCTCAGCACCCTCGGCTGGACCGATGCCGCCGGAACACCCAGCTTCTGCCTTGAGGGAAGTCTGTTCAACGCCGGCACCGTGATCCAGTGGCTGCGGGATGGGCTGCAGATCATTGATCAAGCCCCTCAGGTCAACGACCTGGCGCGTTCTGTGCCGGATTCGGGAGGTGTGATGCTCGTGCCCGCCTTCACCGGCTGGGGGACACCGCACTGGGATCCCCAGGCTCGCGGTGTTCTGGTGGGCCTCACCCGTGACAGTGGGCGCGGTCACATCGCCCGTGCGGCTCTGGAAGGAATCGCCCTGTCGGTGGCGACGTTGGTGGAGCTTGCCGAGCAGGCCCTCGGCACGAGCCTGGGAGAACTCGCCGTGGATGGTGGCGCCGCTGCCTCCGATCCCCTCTTGCAGGCACAGGCGGATTGCACAGGTCTGACGGTCCGGCGGCCCGCCAGCCTCGAGAGCACCGCCCGGGGCGTAGCACTGTTCGCAGGCCTTCAAGCGGGGGTGATCAGCAACCTGGAACATCTCGCGACCGCGCGGAGTGACGGCGCGGAACGATTTCAGCCACAGATGGACGAATCCCAGCGCAGCCGCTGGCGCGCACGCTGGCAGGACGCCGTGACCAGAAGCCTGGGGTGGCATGGCTGATCACCAGGTGGACCTGCTGGTCATCGGGGCTGGTGCCAGCGGTGCCAGCGTGGCCTATGAGGCAACACGACGGGGGCTGAGCGTGGCCCTGCTCGAGGCCGGAGACATCGGCGGTGGCACCAGTTGCCGCAGCACGAAGCTGCTCCATGGCGGAGTCCGCTACCTGGAGCTGGCCTTCAAGACCCTGGATCTGGCCCAGCTGAGGCTGGTGCGGGAAGCCCTGCTCGAGCGGAGCCACTGGTTGGCCCAGGCGCCGTTCCTGGCCCGACGACTCGAGCTAGCCCTGCCCACGCAACAGCTCTGGGGACAGGCCTACTACCGACTTGGGCTGGGGATGTATGACGCCCTGGCCGGTCAGCGGAGCATCGGCCACAGCCGACTGCTATCCCAGAAGCAAATGCGTCAGGCCCTACCTCTGCTGAAGGGGTGTCAAGGCGGTGTGGCCTACAGCGATGGGCAATTCGACGATGCACGCCTGAACCTTCTGCTGGCTCTCACTGCAGAGCAGCAGGGTGCAACCCTGCGCACCCGTTGCCGGGTGGTGGAGCTGGAAACCGATGGCACAGGCCAGATCAAGGCCGCCATCAGTGAATCCGCCAAGGGCCAACGGGAACGTTGGTGCGCCTCGGCGTTTGTGAATGCCACGGGCATTCGCGCTGATGAGATCCGGCAAATGGCGCAGGCTGATGCCCCTCCACGGATGCTCACCAGCCGTGGGGCCCACATCGTTCTGGAGCAGAACCTCTGCCCGGAAAACCTTGGGCTTCTGGTGCCGTCCACTGCGGATGGACGCGTGCTGTTCATGCTCCCCTTCCACGGCCGCACCCTGGTGGGGACGACGGATGAGGCCTGCACCAAGGAGAGTGCCACATCCCCCTCTGAGGAAGAGGAGACCTACCTGCTCAATTACGTGCATGACTGGTTTCCCCAACTCGGGCATCCGAAGGTGAGCAGCCGTTGGGCGGGGGGACGACCGCTGCTGAAGCCCGCGGACCAGGGCATGGACAGCAGCCGTGTGGTGCGGGAGCACGAGGTGGAAACCCTGGCCTGCGGCCTGGTGAGCGTGATGGGGGGCAAGTGGACCACCTGCCGACCGATGGCTGAGGACACCCTGACTGCGGTGGAACGGCAGCTTTCAGCACTCCTGCCGAAGCCGCAAAGCCTGCCGCTGCTGGGGACAGCCGCCAACCCCGACCACACCATCGCCGAACTACAGCAGCAAGCCTTGGCTCTCGAGGGCCTGCTGCCCGACACACCCGAACGAGCCCACCAGATCCTGCATCTGCAGCACAACTTTGGCCTACGCGCCGAGGCTGTGGTGGCTGAGGCCCCGATGGAGGCACGCGAACCACTGAGCAGTGTGATCCCTATTTGCCGCGCTGAGATCCAGCACGCCATCCGCAAGGAGCACGCCAGCTGCGCCGATGATGTGCTGAGCCGTCGTTGCCGGCTCGCGATGGTCGATGCAGCCGAGGCAGAGCGGCTGAGCCCTCTGGTGAACAACGAACTGAAATCGGTGTAAATGCGCGCTAGGCGGCCTAGCTTTCCATCATCAGTGGAGAAATCCTTGCACTGCCTTGTTGTTGAAGATCAGCAAATTTTGTTGGATCTGCTGGCAACCATTGTGGACGCTTTCTCCGAGATCTCGACCGTCTCGAAGGCAACATCGTGCGCTCAAGCGGTGGCGATCAACAAAGACATACCGGTGGATTTAGCCATCCTGGATCTGCATCTTCCAGACGGTGATGGCAGCGAACTGGGACAACATCTTGTCCAAAGCAATCCCTCCATTCAACTCATTGTTCTGACAGGAGCACCAGAAGACTTCCAAAGTTCGCGTGAACTGCGCGAATCAATCCATGCCTTGATCGACAAGCGGGATTCATTCGATGCGCTGCATCACAGCTTGAGCAGGATTCTGCAACCAGCACATCAAAGTTTGACACCACGCCAGAGCGAAATCTTCGATCTCATTGGTGCCGGCAAGAGCACCAAAGAGATCGCGCGCATGTTGAATAGCGCCACATCAACGATCGAATCGCACCGGAAGGCCATTGCCCAGGCATTGAAACTCAGCGGTGCTGAATTAATCCGCGAAGCATCTTTAACGCGTCAAATCACCCCACGCCCATGAGCCAGCACTCCACATTGAGCCTGGGGCAACGGTTGGTCCGGTCCACCGGCCTGCAACTCATCCTGGTGGCGGGTTCATTCAGCCTGGTGACTTACACCCTGGGGCGGAACAGCGGTATTCAGCAAAGTGAAGCGCACCGCACAAATCTTTCGATCACCCAAATTCGCGAGCAACTGAGCGGCAAGTTGCGCGTCCCAATGTTTCTCAACGACCTCAACGCATCGGCCATTGATGCCCAGCCCGATCTGTTGAAGAACTTCGACACCCTGGGGCGTCGGTTCTGGCATCAGCTGAAAGCCTTCCCTGTTGATTACATCAATTACGGCGCTCGAGATGGTTCCTTCCTGGGCCTAGAACGCGGCACCGATGATGATGTTTTGCTCTACGAGGACAGCACAAGGCTGGGGCGGGGCCAATTGACGGTGTTCTCCCTCTCACCCCGTGGAAAACGTCTCGAGCCAACCGAGATCATCCCCGGCATGAGTGCCACCCATGAAGAAGCCTGGTACGTCGACACCGTTGATGCTGGACGCCCGACCTGGAGCAGCATCTACGCCTGGGAAGACCAGCCGGACATTCATTCGGTTTCGTACAACACCCCCCTCTTTGACGGTGATGGCCAATTGCTCGGGGTGATCGGCGTGGACATGGTGATCAACCAACTCAGCACCTGGCTCAGCCAGGCCTGGGGGAAGCGCAGCGGCTTGGCTGTGCTGATCGAAGCCGATGGACGTCTGATCGCCAGCTCAGACCCCAGTATTCCGCTCACAAAGACAGGAGGAAGCAACGAGCGCAGCAGCCTCGGGGAGCTCGATCACCCTCTGGCGGAGATGCTGCACCGGATCCATCAGAAGCCCGGAGATTCAGCACAACCAGCACTCCAGCGCCACAACGAAGAAGCTTTCCTGCTGCAGTCAACGCCATGGGGCGGTGACCACGGACTCAACTGGGTTCTGCTGACCGCCAGCAGTGCCAACGAGGAGGTGACGCAAGGCAGCCGCACCCTGTCCCTGGAAATCGGAGCGGCCGTGCTGGCGCTGGGCTTCACCCTGCTGTTGAACCGCAGCCTGATCAACAGGATTCTTCAGCCATTGAGCGCCCTAAGGCAAGCCAGCCGGTCCACAGAACAGCAAATCAACCTGCTGGGGGATGACCAGCCTCAGACCCTGCAATACCGCTGTGAGCTGGACCAGAAAAGCGGCCAGGAGTTGTTGGACCTGAACATGGCGGTTCAGTCGATGGTGAACGCCTTCAATCAGCTCACCCGGAACCTCTCCGCCAAAGAGCAACAGATCACGCAGATGTTTCAGAAACAGCGCCTGCGGGATGAACAGGCCCTGACCCAGATGAACCAGCGCCTGAAGGTGAGCCTGGAAGCCGCGGCCATCGCCCACGAAATCAATCAGCCCCTGAGCATCCTGCGCCTGACGGCACAGCGTTTGCAGCATCAGCTTCGGCAGCGTGCCAATGGCGATGATCCCGTCGAGCTGCTGGAAGCCCTTCAGATCCTTGACGACCAATCCAGCCGCATCGCACGAACAACCGATCAAATCAAGGCGATCCTCCGCAATGCGAACACCAACCTGACCCGGCTCGACCTGCGTGACGTGCTGAACAGCGTCCAGTTGTATGTGAACTCCAATCTGATCGAGGCCAGCAGCTGGATCAGCGCCGCGCTGCCTTCCGAGCTGAAGGGTCATCAGGGCGCCTGGGTGGATGGCGATGCCGTCCAGCTCCAGATCGCCGTGATCAATCTGGTGAAAAATGCTGTAGATGCCCTGTTGCTTCAACCTTCAGCAACCGAAGCTCCGGAAATCGTGATTCGGCTCGAACGCCGGCAACAGAACTGGGCCATCGTTGTCGACGACAACGGTCCCGGACTGCCTGACGACCACCCCGGTGACGTGCCGCTTTACAGCAGTAAGCCTTCCGGAAGCGGCCTGGGGCTGTTCATCGTGCGCTCTGCGATGGACAGCCACAACGGAGAACTCACTCTGGGCATCAGCCCTAGCGGTGGCACCCGCGCGGTGCTGCTCCTGCCCAGGCAGGGCTAACCCCCCCCAGAACTGGGGATTGTCCGGGCCGTCGTTGCAGAGAAAGATCAGAGCGCTCTGGTCAACAGCATGGTTTCGGTCGATCAGCTTTGCTGTCTCGACGGGTTGATCTGGCTTCAGTCAGGCAATGCGGTTGGGGCCCTGACGCTCCAGCACCAAACCACTGTCAGCCGAAATCAGCGAAAATGCGCTAAGGCCTTTGACGTCGACGTGCTCAAGCGAGATGGCCTCTGGCAGATCGAGGGCGACAGCCAACTCCTGCAGTTGGAGCGGGGCGTGCATCAAACGGCGCGACTGAAACTTGTGCAGGGTCTGCGTCTGGAGGCGGCCTTCAGCCCTGAAACCGCCCTGCCTCAAGACCTCGCACAGGTCTGGAACGTTGGCAGCTCCCGCATCCGCAAGCCCGATCACTTCGCAACCTTGCTGGAACAACGGGTGATCGAGGCCTGGCTCACCTATGGGGAGAAGGCCCCGAGCCTCAGTGATGCCATCGTCAGCATCCCGTTGTGGGACGAACCTGAAAGGATGCGACTGGTGGTGCATCGCGACCTCCACCGGCAGCCCGTCATTAAGGAGCTCGTAACCGGCTTGTTAACTCAGCATCAGCAACAGCCGATTCGGCTCCAGTCGCCTTAAGCCTCAGCGTCCACCTCGCCGATCAACCACCAGTTGAATCCATAAGGCGGAAGATTCACAAACCACTCCGCTGCAGCGGGGGGGAATTCACAACCCCACATCACCTCACGGGTGCGCTTGCCAGACCACTCTGAGAGATCCAAACCAAGCGAGGCTCCAGCAGCAGTGACATTGGCGGCCACAAGCACCGTCATCGCCTCGGTGCAGCGGAGATACACCAGCACTCCGGGGTGGGGGCTGTGGAGCAACCGGAAGCTTCCATGCCGCAGCGCTGGCAGCAGACGGCGGCAGGTGAGCATGCGCCGGTGCCAATTCAGCAGCGACCCCGGCAGCTGCTTCTGCACCTCCACATTCACCACGCGGTAGTCGTAGCCAGGCGCGGTGATCGGTGGCAGCACCAACAGCGGATCGGGGGCAGTGGAGAAGCCACCGTTACGGGCCGGCGTCCAGGCCATCGGCGTGCGGTTGGGATCTCGGTCCCGCAGACCGGGCCAGTCGCCCATGCCCAGTTCATCGCCGTAATACAGACAGGGCATCCCCGGAAGGCTGTAGAGGAGCCCGTGCAGCAACCGGTTGGAGCGTGGATCGCCATTGAGAAGAGGAGCCAGGCGTCGGTTAATGCCCCAGTTCAACCAGTGCCCCTGCCCCTGGGGTAGGCCCACCCGGATGGTCTGAATCACTTCATCGCTGATGAGATGGCCATCCCCCAACCAGAGTTCATCGTGATTGCGCAGGGGCAGGGCCCAGCGAGGACCACGCACCGCCTGCTCGGCTTGCATCAGACACTCCCCGAGCTGTTGGGTGCGGCCACTGGCAATGGCCGCGAACAGATGGGCGGTGAGCACGAAGTTGAACGCTCCATGCAATTCGTCATCCGCCAGGTAAGGGGCGGCCTCCTCCACCGGCTGAATCGCCTCTCCCAGCAAGAGCACATCACGACCATGGGAATCCACCCGCTCCCTCAATCGCTTGAGGAAAGAGTGGGTCTCCGGCAACCCCTCGCAGCGGGTGCCCTCTGACTCGAACAGGAACGGAACCGCATCCAGACGGAAGCCGTCGACACCACGATCCAGCCAGAAGTCGACCACCTCCAGCATCATGTCCTGCACCCAGGGGTTCTCGTAATTGAGATCAGGCTGATGACGCAGGAAACGGTGCAGGTAGTACTGCTCGGCGACCGGATCCCACTCCCAGTTCGACGCCTCAAAGTGCCGGAACAGAACCGGTGCCTCGGCGTAGCGCTTGGGGTCGTCGCTCCAGACGTAAACATCCCGTTCCGAACTGCCCTTAGGAGCCCAGCGGGCCCGCTGGAACCAAGGATGCAGGTCACTGGTGTGGTTAAGCACCAGGTCCAAAATCACGCGCATGCCCTGGCTGTGGGCCGCCGTGAGGAACCGATGGAAGGAGGAGAGATCCCCCAGATCCGGATGAATTCCGGTGAAATCGGTGATGTCGTAGCCCCCGTCCCGCAGGGGAGAGGGATAAATCGGGGTCAACCAGAGGGTGTTGACCCCCAGCCAACGCAGATACGGCAACCGCGCCGCAAGCCCCTTGAAATCACCGGTGCCATCGCCATTCCCATCGGAATAGCTGCGAACGATCAACTGATAGATGACCGTCCCTGACCACCACGGAAGCGCTGGGGTCATCCCCCGGTTGCAGATTCACCACTGCTAGACCCGACTGGCCCAATCGTCAGCCCTGTGGCCCTCACCCAAACGCAACTGAGCCGGATGCAGGAGCTCGTGGGGGCTGGGCTGACCCGTCCCCTGGCCTGGCGCCGAGAGCAATTGCAACGGCTCTCCGCCCTGGTGGAGAAGCACGAATCGGAAGTGCTCGAGGCCCTCGCCGCCGACCTCGGCAAACCACCCACCGAAGCCTTTTTTGAGCTGGTAGCCCTGCGGCAGGAGCTCAAACTCACCGGCCGGCAGCTGGAGCGCTGGATGCGCCCACGCCGCGTGGCTGTCCCCCTCTCACTGCGCCCCGGCCAGGCCAAGGTTGTACCGGAGCCACTGGGGTGCGTTCTGGTGATCGGACCTTGGAACTATCCCTTTCAACTGACGCTGCGGCCCTTGATCAGTGCCTTGGCTGCTGGCAACACCGCCGTGCTCAAGCCCTCGGAGCACGCCAGTGCCATCGCAGATCTGATCGCACGGCTGATCCCTCAGCACTTCGAGCCCGACGTGGTGCAGGTGGTCCAGGGAGATGGATCCGTGGCAGGCTCGCTGGTGGCCATGCCTTTCGACCACATCTTTTTCACCGGTGGCGGCAGCATCGGACGGAAAGTGCTGGAGGGAGCCGCTGCACACCTCACGCCGGTAACCCTGGAGCTGGGTGGCAAAAGTCCGGCCATCGTTCTTGAAGGGGCCGACCTCACGGTGGGGGCGCGTCGCTTGATCTGGGGCAAAGGGATCAATGCCGGGCAGACCTGCATCGCTCCAGACCATCTGCTGGTGCCACTCGCACTGCGTTCACCCCTGCTGAAGGCCATGGAGGAGGCCCGAACCGAAATGTATGGCGCCGATCCCCTCAACTCGAATCAGCTTGGGCAGATCATCAATGAACGCCAGTTCAATCGGCTGGAGCAGCTTCTGGAGGCCGCCAGAGCGGACGGCAGCATCCTGATTGGAGGAGAAATCAGCCGGGAGCAGCGGCGCATCGCCCCCACCGTGATCCGCGTGGATGACCGCACTGATCCGCTGATGGCCGAGGAACTGTTCGGCCCCCTCCTGCCGGTGCTGATACTGGACGATCTGACAACAACCCTTCAGGAAATCCGCCAAGGGCCTAAACCGTTGGCGCTTTACCTCTTCGGCGGGGATGAGACCCAGCAGCAGCAGGTGCTCACCACCACAAGCTCAGGTGGGGTCTGCCTCAACGATGTGGTGATGCAGGCCGGCGTTCCCCAGCTGCCCTTCGGCGGCGTCGGCGCCAGCGGAATGGGCAGTTACCACGGCCAAAGCGGCTTCGACACGTTCAGCCACCACAAGGCGGTGCTGAAGCGCCCGTTCCGGTTTGATTTCAAGCTCCGCTACCCGCCCTACAAGGTGGATCTCAACCTGCTGAAGCGGCTGGCGGGATAAGGCGCACTCATCGCCACCACATCCCTTCTGCAGCAACTGCTCTGGAGGGCTGGCGCTTTACGTCAGGCACCGTATCTTGCGGGGATCTGCCGGAGACAAATGCGCCGTACCGCTCTTGCCGCCCTGCTACTGACGGCTTGGTTCCCGTTGGCAGCCACGGCTGCTTCAGTGACGGTGCGATCCGGCGAGACGCTCTCTGATATCGCTGACCGCTACGGCGTCAGCGTCGGCACCCTGATGCGGATGAATGGGATCCGCAACCCAGACCTTGTCGAAGCTGGAAGCCGCCTGCAAGTGCCAGGTCCCACCGTGAAA
The DNA here is from genome assembly GCF_020514235.1 of Synechococcus sp. MU1617. Classification (NCBI taxonomy): domain Bacteria; kingdom Bacillati; phylum Cyanobacteriota; class Cyanophyceae; order Synechococcales; family Synechococcaceae; genus Synechococcus; species Synechococcus sp. MU1617. Next base: position 7,091 of record NZ_VTLB01000009.1, on the reverse strand, counting down.
GCGGGCTCAGGCCGCCATCGCGTCAACAGCGGTGAGACCCTCAGCAGCATTGCTAGCCAGTACCGGGTCAGCAGTCGGGACCTGATGGCCCTCAACAACCTGCGTAACGCCAACCATGTCGAGGTCGGTCAGACCCTGCGACTCCCCAATAACGCAGTCCTGCCGCGCCCTGCCTTCAAGCCGGTTGCTGTGACCCCTATTCAAGGAGCCACGGAACACACCGTTGCCAAAGGACAGACCCTCACACAGATCGCCAAGGCCTACAAGCTGCCTGTCGCCAGCCTGATCAGCATCAACGAGCTAACCGACCCAAACAAGGTCGAGGTGGGAACGCGTCTGTACCTGACGGATCCCGCCTTCCAGGCACCGATCACCGCCCAACCGCAGCAAGCAAAAACGGAGCCGGTCGCCACCACCAGCTCACCGGTTGTGACGGCGAAGCCAAGGGTTCAAGCCAAGGCCAAGCCCGAACAAATCAAGGTGGTGCAAAGCAAACCCGTTCAGGCCAAAAAACCGATAGCGAAGGCCAAGCCGGTCGAGGCCGCCAAGCCCCAGCAGACCCTGGCCAAATCGGCTGACTGGCGTACCTATGGCCCCCTCCAGGTGGACTGGGGCAACTGGCAAGCCATGGGTGGCAGTCAAGTGGTGCCCACCCTCAATGCCCAGGGACAGGCCCTGTATTTGGCTGTGAACTGTTCCGCCAAGAAGATCAATGCGACCGGTGCCGATGGGAGCTGGAAAACCTGGGAAGCTCCGAAGAACCGCTTCGAAAAAGACCTGGTGAAGGACCGCTGTCAGATCAAGGCCTGACCTAAATCAGGCGGCGTAATCCAGCGGCCAGGGGGAATCCAGGAATCTCCGGCCGCTTTCACGGAGATAAAGCCGCTGAGCACCGTCGTTGCTTTCCTGAATCAACTCCTCCTGCACGAGTCGACGGGCCAACCAAGTCCAGCGGTCGTGGCGTCCGGGTTCATGCAGAGCCAGGTGCTCTCCGAGGCGGCGCATCTCCGTGCCGTCCTGCTCGGCCAGATGGGCCAGGAGCGTTTCCACCTGGGCTGACCAGTCGCGTCGTTTGGGGGCGTCCTTGCAGCGATCACAGCGACCACAGGGACCCACCAACTCGCCGACCGCCAGCATCAACGCCTGTTCGCGGCACATCTCACCCTCCGCGACAGCCTCCATGCGACGCAGCTGCTGCTGCGCCAGGTCCAATCGGCGGCGGTCCTCAAGGGCCTCACTGCCCCGGGCTGAGGCCTGCATGGCCCAGCCCAGGCTGGTGCGATCACCCGGCGAAAAAAGCACCTGGCAATGGGCCGACTTGCCGTCTCTGCCGGCACGGCCCGACTCCTGCAGATAACCCTCCGGGGTGGCCGGCAGATCAAGGTGAAGCACGAGGCCCACATCGCCTCGGTCAACCCCCATTCCGAAGGCCACCGTCGCCACCAGGACGGGCCGCTCGTGCTCGAGGAACAGCCTCAGGGCCTGCTGACGGGTCTCCGGATCCAAGCCAGCGTGATACGGCGTTGCTGCAACCCCTTGGTCACTGAGACGTTCCGCCCACTGCTCCACGGAACGACGGGTGCGGGCATAGATCAGCGCGGCGCCACGGGACATCTCCAGTGCCTCCAACACCTGCGGCATGGGGTCCCTGGGGCGCCGCTGCATCGTGTACTGGAGGTTGTCCCGGCGGGCCGAACTCACCTGCACGAGCGGGCGACGCAGATCCAGTAGGCGAATGATGTCGGCCCGCACCCGTGGGGCTGCCGTCGCGCTGAGGGCCAGCATTGGCACTCCCGGGCAGAGGCGGCGGACCTGACCCAGGCGGCGGTAATCGGGGCGGAAGTCATGCCCCCAGGCACTGATGCAGTGGGCCTCATCCACCGCTATGGCCACCAGTCGCCCCTCTGTGGCATGACGTTCCAGCATCAGCCGGATCTGCTCACCCTGCAGTCGTTCCGGCGCGATGTAAAGCAGACGCAGGGTCGCGTCCCGCAGCTGTTCCAAGGCGTGCTGGCGTCGGGCTGGATCCAGTCCGGCATGCAGGCAGGCCGCAGCGATTCCCCGGCGCTGCAGGGCCATCACCTGGTCCTCCATCAGCGCCACCAACGGTGAAATCACCACCACCAGGCCTTCGCGCACCAGGGCCGGTAGCTGATAGCAGAGCGATTTGCCACCACCGGTGGGCAGCACCGCCAACGCGTCCCTGCCGGCCAGCACGGCATCCACCACGGGCCGTTGCCCAGGGCGGAAGCCATCCCAACCGAAGTGGGTCTGCAGTGCACGCTCGAGCGAAGCCAGAACACACCAGATGTGGAGACTTCAGCTTATCGAGCACAAGATCTGGAGTCAGGGCAGCGGCGGAGGATCCAATTGATCGTGGGCCTCCTCCACCAGCTGGAGCCGGACCCGTTTGCCACCGGCGAGCTCTCCCAACGACACCCGCATCGTGGCGCCACTGAGGGTCTGCAAGGCGTTCAACACATCGCGCAGGTAAGGCGTGCTGCTGCCGCTTTCAACCCAAAGCCGCTCCTGAAGCCCCCCCAAGCGCCGCCAGGAGGTGTGCAGCTTCAGCACCGCAGACTCAAGGGCCTGGGCCTGGCCCATCGCATCAGCCAGCAGGCCAAGGGCATCCAGGCGCTGGGCTTCCTGCATAGCGCGGTCGAGGTCCAGTTCACCCTGTTGAAAGGCACGCACAGCAACACCCGACTCCGTTGCCTTGGTGATCCAACGCGCTGTGCTGGTGACGTCCTTGATGCGGTCGAGTTCGGGCTCATCGCGGAGCACCTTGCGCAGATCTTCCTGCTGGGGCTCAGGAAGCTTGGCCAATTCCCGCACCAGAGGAGCCACCGCACGGGGTGGCAGAAGGTTTTCCTGGGTGCGCTGACGAATTTCTTCCGGCAGCAATGGACTGGTGGCCGCCGTGAATTCATCGGTGAGACGGCGCACCTGCTTGCGGGTGATTTCCTGCCCCTCGTTAGCAGCCTCAGAAATCATCAGCTGCACTTCGGGAACCGCCTGGGCGGTTTCCATGAAGGCCCGCTTGGAGAACTGATTCACACTGCTCTCCTCCAGGGTGCCATCGCTGAGCATGCTGTCGGCGGATTCCGCCAGTTGAATCAAGCCATAGGCGCGGGTCTTGCTGATTTCCTGCTCCCGCAGCCACTGCAAAAATCCGGCACCTCGTCCTTCACCACCTCGCTTTTCCTTGTCCCGCACAGCACGGAGGATGCGACCACGCCAGATCTCCGTCTGGAGGTCAAAGCGGTCGCAGACGGCCCAAGCCTGTTCCAGGCGAGCCAGAAATTCCATCGTGCTGATGTCGTCTTGCTCTGGATCCGGCAAGTCCAGTTGCAGCAGCGACGGATCGGGATCAAGGGCGATGGAACTGGTCAAAAGGACGCCAACTATCAAGGGACGACATTCTGTGACGCAGCGGTCATCACCATCCATCTCACGAGATACGCTCCAGTTGCATCTCCTTATGCCCAGCGATGGCGATCACCCGCGGCGCCAAGGTGCGCATCAAGCGTCCAGAGTCCTACTGGTTCAACGAAGTTGGCACCGTTGCCTCCATCGACACCTCGGGAATCCGCTACCCCGTTGTCGTTCGCTTCGAGAAAGTCAATTACAGCGGCCTGCAGGGCGTTGACGGTGGCATCAACACCAACAATTTCGCTGAAGCGGAACTCGAGCCGGCCTGAGGCCATTGCCTGAACTCCCTGAAGTCGAGACGGTCCGTCGGGGACTGGCAGACCGTCTTGTCGACTTCAAAATTGCGCAGGTTGAGGTCTGCCGACCGAGAGCCATAGCCAGCCCAGGAGGCCCTGACGCCTTTGTCCACGGTCTCTGTGGCGAAACGGTGGGCGAGTGGCAACGCAGGGGCAAATACCTCATGGCAGCACTGAATCCCCATGGCGGTGTCTGGGGCGTTCATCTGCGGATGACTGGCCAATTCCAATGGCATGGGCAGCCTTCAGAACCGTGCAAGCACACCCGTGTTCGCATCTGGAACACCAAAGAGGAGGAACTGCGCTTTGTGGATGTTCGCAGCTTCGGGGAAATGTGGTGGGTTCCCCCTGGGCAGGCAGTTCAGGCAGTGATCAGTGGTTTAACGCGACTCGGCCCTGAACCCTTCAGCCCAGACTTCTCCGCCGCTTATCTGAAGCAGAAGCTCAAGGGCAGCAGCCGACCAATCAAAACAGCTCTGTTGGACCAAGCCTTGGTGGCCGGAGCGGGCAACATCTACGCAGATGAATGTCTGTTCGCGTCAGGCATCGTCCCCTTCACGCCGGCGGGTCAGCTGAAACTCGAACAACTGGGAAGGCTGCGCGATGCCTTGGTCAATGTTTTGACCATCAGCATTGGAGCCGGTGGAACAACCTTCAGTGATTTCCGGGATCTTGAGGGGGTGAATGGCAACTACGGCGGCCAGGCCTGGGTTTACCGGCGTGGAGGAGAACCCTGCCGCAGCTGTGGCACGCCAATTCGACGGGAGAAGCTGTCCGGCCGAAGCACCCACTGGTGCCCGACCTGTCAAAGCTGATTGGGCAACGGAAGCGCAGAGAGAACCTCGCGATAGGGAGGACGAAGCACACCGAACTCGGTGATGAAACCCGTCACCAGATGAGCCGGGGTGATGTCGAAAGCAGGATTCCAGGCCTGGGCTCCAGGAGCAGCGACTGAAACACAGCGAACGTGAGTGATCTCTTCTGCATCGCGTTCCTCGATGGTGATGGCATCCCCGTCGGGAGTGGCCAAATCAATGCTGCTTCCGGGGGCGCACACGTAAAAGGGGATGCCATGGGCTCGGGCTACGAGCGCCAGGTTGTAAGTACCGATCTTGTTAGCGACATCCCCATTGGCAGCGACACGGTCACAGCCCACCATCACGGCGTCCACCTCACCCCGGCGCATCAGCAATCCACTGGCTCCATCGATAATCACGGTGCAGGGCACCCCGAGACAGCCCAACTCCCAGGCAGACAGAGCAGCCCCTTGCAAGCGGGGACGCGTTTCATCCAGCCAGGCATGGCGAAGAAGGCCACGGGTATGGGCGGCTGCGATCACACCGAGGGCGGTTCCAACACCTCCCGTCGCGATCGCACCCGTGTGGCAATGGTGCAAAACCTGGCAGCCCTGAGCCAACAAGGAAACGCCGTGATCCACAAGCCGCTGGGTCAGCAGGCGATCCTCGTTATGAAGCGCAGCGGCAACACCAACGAGTGCGTCAACATCAACCGAACCGGAGGAAGCAAGGGCCGCCTGCATCCGATTGAGGGCCCAGCCGAGATTGACGGCTGTTGGTCGTGATGCACGCAGGCCTCGGATGGCGGAAGGAAGGTCTTCACCGGAACGTGCAGCCAGCACAACCCCCCAAGCCGCCGCGATTCCAATGGCGGGGGCACCACGTACAGCCATGGACGTAATCGCCTCAGCAACGTCTTGCCATCCGTGCAATCGCATGAAGGCAACAACATCGGGAAGTTGTCGCTGGTCCAGCAACTCCAAGCAATCACCGGTCCAGCAACAACTGGGGGGAAGCGTCAATGCAGAAGGGCCTCTGAGTCCTGTATAGAAGACGGAGGGATGAGCGGAATGTGACCGCAAGCCAAACCCAGCGCGATCGCTTGACCGAAGTGATGCAGGACATCCACCTACGCGGCTGGTGCGATGGCACCGGAGGGAACTTCAGCGTGGTGCTGCAGCATCAGCCCCTGCAGTTGCTCATGGCACCCAGTGGTGTGGACAAAGGGCAGGTGCCTCCCGGTGGGTTGATTGTGGTGGATGAGCGCGGCGAGGTTTTAGCTGGCGAAGGAAAAGCCAGTGCCGAAACAGCGCTGCATCTCCGCATTGTTGAAGCGACCCAAGCGGGAGCTGTGCTGCACACCCATTCCATCCCCGGGACGGTGTTGTCCCGCCACTACGAAAACAAAGAAGGGGTTGTGTTGGAGGGCTGGGAAATGCAGAAAGGCCTGGTTGGCATCACGACGCACGCAAGCTGCATCAACATCCCTGTCATCAGTAACAGTCAGTCGATGCAAGAGCTAGGCGATGCCGTCGGCCCATGCTTGAAAACGGCGCCATGCGGGTTTCTTGTGGCCGGGCACGGCCTTTACGCATGGGGCGCTGACCTTGATGCGAGCAAACGACACCTGGAAATCCTCGAGTTCCTCTTGAAGGTGAAATTGACCCAAATGCAGATCGGACATCAATCATGAATCAACAACATCTTCTGCTCGACATTGAGGGAACGACATGCCCAGTAAGCTTTGTCAGCGACATTTTGTTCCCCTTCGCAAAGCAAGAACTGACCAGCTACATCAAAAAGCACTGGAACAAAAGCACTGAAAACAAAGCAATCCAAGAAGCTACAGCCGAGTGGAAAAATGATCAGTCCCCCGAAAGCTCGCGCCTAAAAAAGCAGATTGACGAACAGCAAATCAATGAGAGTGACGGGCTAATCCAATATCTCAAGCACTTGATCAGCATCGACAAAAAGTCGACAGCGCTCAAAGATATTCAAGGCAAAATCTGGGAATACGGCTACATAAACGGAGAACTCAAATCTCAACTATTTCCAGAAACGGCGGAATGCCTGCGTCAATGGCATGAGCAAGGATGGGCACTTTCGGTGTATTCATCGGGCAGCATTCAGGCACAACAACTGTTATACAGGCACAGTCCTGCAGGCAACCTTGAAAACCTTTTCAGCCACTGGTTTGACACCCGCACTGGACCCAAAAAATCCACCGAGAGCTACACAACAATCGCAAAGCATCTGCACACTTCCCCAAACAACGTTTGGTTCGTGAGTGACAACGGAGCGGAATGCGACGCCGCTCGTTCGGCAGGAATGCAGACCCTCTTCAGCCTTCGCGACGGCAACCCAGACCGCAACCCAAGGGATCACATGGTGATTGAATCGCTGCGTGAAGCAAGCACTTATCTCGCCGCAGAACAATAGACAACAAAAAAGCCACCTCAAGATGAGGTGGCTTCTTCGCAGGTGGTGATGGTGACTGCTTCAGCAATCAGCGCATCATCAACCTATTCAGAGAATGTTTTACCTGGCATCGAGCTATTTTCTCAGG
>NZ_VTLB01000008.1 GCF_020514235.1 Synechococcus sp. MU1617 | reverse complement strand
CCCAAAGCCTGCTCCCCAAACCCTCCCAAAGCCCCCCCAGGTCCTGAACCTTGGACGCATGTGTCCCCAACTCGTGGGGCACTGGTTATTGTCAGTCCCACTAAACGTGGTGGACAGCGTCCTATGACGACCCTCAATGCACCTGAAGCACCCGTGCTGGAGGGCCAGGACGCACTGCCTGATTTCACAACCGCTGCCTACAAAGACGCCTACAGCCGGATCAACGCCATTGTGATCGAGGGCGAACAGGAAGCTCACGACAACTACATTTCTCTGGGCACGCTGATCCCTGAGCAGGCCGAGGAGCTCAAGCGTCTGGCGCGGATGGAAATGAAGCACATGAAGGGCTTCACCTCCTGTGGTCGCAACCTCGGGGTTGAAGCTGATCTGCCCTTCGCCAAGAAGTTCTTCGAACCACTTCACGGCAATTTCCAGGCAGCTCTTAAGGAGGGCAAGGTGGTCACTTGCCTGCTGATTCAGGCCCTGTTGATCGAAGCATTCGCCATTTCGGCCTATCACATCTATATCCCTGTTGCAGATCCCTTCGCCCGCAAAATCACTGAGGGTGTGGTGAAGGATGAGTACACCCACCTCAATTACGGCCAGGAATGGCTCAAGGCCAACTTCGAGGCCAGTAAAGATGAGCTGTTCGAGGCCAACAAAGCCAACCTTCCTCTGATCCGCTCGATGTTGGAAGACGTTGCTGCTGATGCCGCCGTCCTGCACATGGAAAAGGAAGACCTGATCGAAGATTTCCTGATCGCTTACCAGGAAGCTTTGGGTGAGATCGGCTTCACCTCTCGCGACATCGCCCGCATGGCAGCGGCAGCTCTGGCCGTTTGACCCGCTCCAGGGCTTGATTCAACGCCGGTTCATCGACAGGCACGTTGCCGTCGATACCGCTTGCCATGGGAGCATGGTGATTCGAGGTGTTCTTTGAGACGTCAGCGGTAAGACATGTTTGGTCTGATCGGACATTCAACGAGTTTTGAGGCTGCTCGCCGCAAGGCAATGGAACTCGGGTTCGATCACATCGCCGACGGTGATTTGGATGTGTGGTGCAGCGCACCTCCACAGCTCGTTGAGCACGTGGAAGTCACCAGTCCGGTGGGCACGACGATTGAGGGTGCCTACATCGACTCCTGCTTCGTGCCTGAGATGCTGAGCCGCTTCAAAACGGCTCGGCGCAAGGTGCTCAATGCGATGGAACTGGCCCAAAAGAAGGGCATCAACATCACTGCTTTGGGTGGTTTTACCTCGATTATTTTCGAGAATTTCAACTTGCTTCAGCACCAGACGGTGCGGAGCACCACCCTGGATTGGCAACGGTTCACCACCGGCAACACCCATACGGCCTGGGTGATCTGCCGCCAAGTGGAGAACAACGCTCCAACCCTTGGCATCGATCTGAGCAAGGCCAAGGTGGCCGTCGTTGGTGCGACTGGTGATATTGGCTCTGCCGTCTGTCGTTGGCTGCAAGCGCGTACTGGGGTCGCAGAGCTGTTGCTGGTGGCACGTCAGCAGCAGCCTCTGCTTGATCTTCAGCAAGAACTGGGAGGTGGACGGATCCTGCCGCTCGATCAAGCCTTGCCCGAGGCAGATGTGGTCGTCTGGGTGGCGAGCATGCCCCGCACCCTTGAGATCGACCACAACAGCTTGAAGAAGCCCTGTTTGATGATTGATGGGGGCTATCCCAAGAATCTCAATTCCAAGGTCGCTGGTGGTGGCATCCACGTTCTCAAAGGTGGAATTGTTGAGTTCTGCCGAGACATCGGATGGTCGATGATGGCCATCGCCGAGATGGAGCGGCCCCAGCGTCAGATGTTTGCCTGCTTCGCTGAAGCGATGCTGCTCGAGTTCGAGCGCTGCCACACCAACTTCAGCTGGGGGCGCAACAACATCACCCTCGAGAAGATGGATTTCATTGGTGCGGCATCGGTCCGTCATGGGTTCAGCACCTTGAACCTCCATCCCAACCTGCAGGCCACTGCCGCCTGACCTCCGGAGAGCCAGAGCCATGCCCCGTCGCCCCTTGCTTGAGTTCGAAAAACCGCTGGTCGAGCTGGAGCAGCAGATTGAGCAAATCCGCCAGCTGGCCCGGGATTCTGAAGTTGACGTCTCGCAGCAGCTGCAGCAGCTGGAAAGCCTTGCAGCCCGACGGCGTCAGGAGATCTTTCAGGGGCTGACCCCCGCTCAGAAAATTCAGGTCGCCCGTCACCCGCACCGTCCGAGCACGCTGGATTTCATCCAGATGTTCTGCGACGACTGGGTCGAACTACATGGCGATCGTCGCGGTAATGACGATCAGGCCCTGATTGGCGGTGTCGGACGGGTGGGCAATCGTCCGGTGATGTTGATCGGCCATCAGAAAGGCCGCGATACCAAGGAAAACGTCGCTCGTAACTTCGGGATGGCTGCTCCGGGTGGATACCGCAAAGCCATGCGTTTGATGGACCATGCCGATCGCTTCCGCCTACCAATCCTCACCTTCATCGATACTCCGGGTGCTTACGCCGGGCTCGAGGCCGAGGAGCAGGGCCAGGGTGAAGCTATTGCGGTCAACTTGCGGGAAATGTTTCGCTTGCGCGTTCCGGTGATCGCCACTGTGATCGGTGAAGGCGGATCCGGCGGTGCTTTAGGCATCGGGGTGGCCGATCGCTTGATGATGTTCGAGCACAGCGTCTACACGGTGGCCAGCCCAGAGGCCTGTGCCTCCATCCTTTGGCGTGATGCGGCCAAGGCGCCTGATGCGGCGGCAGCCTTGCGGATCACCGGTCGGGACCTGCTGGAGCTTGGGGTGGTGGATGAGGTGCTCGAGGAGCCCTCCGGTGGTAACAACTGGGCACCACTGGAGGCCGGAGAAATTCTGCGGGCGGCGATCGAGCGTCATCTCGATGAATTGCTGAGCCTTTCGGAACAACAACTGCGGGAGGCCCGTTACTCCAAATTCAGAGCGATGGGGCGGTTCCTCGAAAAAACGTCACAGGATGTGGAGAAAGCGGCTTAAGGTGTTGTGGTTTGCTAACGGTTTTTGCCAACGGCTCTAATCACGGGTGCGAGCCGAGGCATAGGTCGCCGGACTGCTGAGCTTCTTGCTCACCAGGGCTGGGACCTGCTTCTCACGGCCCGTAGCGCTGATCAACTGGAGCGGCTGAGTGCTCAGCTCAGCTCACAAGGTGTTTCTGTGGCCTATGCCGCCATCGACCTGACCCAATCTGATGCCATCGCAGCTGCGATGGCTGGCTTGTTGCAGCAGGGTGAGGCCCCTTCAGTGTTGATCAACAACGCTGGCGCTGCTTACACCGGCGACCTTCTGGCCATGCCGCTTGAGCATTGGCAATGGCTGCTACAGCTGAATGTCACCAGCGTGATGCAGGTTTGTTCTGCTGCCGTTCCCGCCATGCGCAAGAACGGCGGACTGGTGATCAACATCAGTAGTCACGCCGCTCGCAATGCCTTCCCTCAATGGGGTGCGTATTGCGTCAGTAAAGCTGCCTTGGCCAGCTTCACCCGCTGCCTTGCAGAAGAGGAACGGGCCAACGGCATTCGTGCCTGCACCCTCACTCTTGGAGCCGTGAACACACCACTGTGGGACGCGGAAACCGTACAAAGCGATTTCGATCGTCGTGCCATGCTCTCTGTCGATCAGGCGGCAGAAACACTGGCGAATCTGGCGATGCAACCCAGCAACCAGTTGATCGAAGACCTCACCCTTATGCCGGCCGCCGGCGCCTTCTGAACGAACACCATGACCTCCACAGTCCCTTTCGTTTCCAACGGCGTCGCCAACGGCAACGGCAATGGTAAAAAGCTCCTGAATCCCCAGGTTTCAGCCCGAATTCGTGAACGTTTAATCGAATCTGGCGTTTCCTTCCTGGCCAACGACAACATTGCTGATCACCTCAATCCCGGTGAACTGGATCAGCTTCAGGTTGAGGTCGCTGACAAGGTCCGCGATCTGTTGCGCAGCCTGGTGATCGATATCGATAACGACCACAACACCCATGAGACGGCGGAGCGGGTCGCCAAGATGTATCTGCAGGAGGTCTTCAAAGGGCGCTACCACCAGCAACCCAAGGTGGCCAGCTTTCCCAATGTGAAGCAGCTGGATGAGATCTACACCGTTGGACCGATCACGGTGCGTTCCGCCTGTTCACACCACCTGGTGCCGATCATGGGCAACTGCTGGATTGGGATCAAGCCTGGTGCCAGGGTGATTGGCCTCTCCAAATTCACCCGTGTGGCTGACTGGGTCTTCTCCCGCCCCCACATCCAGGAAGAGGCTGTGATGATCCTTGCCGACGAAATCGAGAAGCTCTGTGAGCCTCAGGGTCTCGGCATCATCATCAAGGCGCAGCACTACTGCATGAAGTGGCGTGGCGTGAAGGAGCCCCAAACCAGCATGGTGAACTCCGTGGTGCGCGGTGATTTCCGCCACGACCCCAGCCTCAAGCAGGAGTTCTTTGAGCTGGTGCGTCAGCAGGAAGCGCTGCTCAGCACCTGATCAGCCTCAACTCAACCTCGTTTCACTGCCTCGACAAGGGCTTGGACCTTGTCGAGGTTTTTCCATCCCGGACGTTCCTCCAGCCGACTGGAGGCATCGAGCCCTTGTGGCGTGACGCGGCTAAGCAGTTCCGGAACCCATTCCGCACTTACTCCCCCCGCCAGCCACCAAGGCACCGATAACTGGGTCTCACCGAGCCAATCAAGAGGGATCCTGTGCCCTGTGCCGCCCAATTGATCAGCGCTCCAGGCGTCGAGGAGCAGGGCATCCACATTGGGCGCGTACTGCTCAAGCTGCTCGAGGTCTTCGGGTTCGCGCACCCGTAAAGCTTTCCACCACTGCTGCCGGGGGTAACGCTGTTTCAAGCGTTGGCAGCGTTCTTCTGACTCGCTGCCGTGCAGCTGCACCACGGAGGGCTGTCCTGCTCCGTTGAGCGCTTCCTCGAGGGCGTCATCGTCGGGGTCGGCCACCACCCAAACGCGATGCAGTTGGGGATGCTGCTCCTCCAGCAGCTGGAACAAAGACCTGCGCTGGGGTGGTTCCACAAAGCGTGGGGTGGCAGGAACGCCGATCACGCCAATCGCCTGCACGCCCATTTGTGCAATGGCATGGGCCTGCTCGGGGTCGGTGATCCCACAGATCTTCAGGTCTGGAGTGGGGCGGGGATCACGCAAGGGCCGCATCGATTGCTCTCCCTAGGATCGTGGATGACAGTCCGCAGTAGCGGCACACGACGGGATTGACGGTGGGAGAGGGCTGGCAGGTGCTCAAAATTGGCGGAATCCCCCTGCGGCTCCAGCCCAGCTGGTTGTTTGCTGTGGCGATCTTCACCACATTGTTCCAATCCCGCTATGCGACCACGGCCTCGGTCACGGTGAGTTGGGGGCTGGGATTGCTGACCACCTTGCTGTTGTTCAGCTCCGTGCTGCTGCATGAGTTGGGCCATGCCCTTATGGCCCTGCGGGAAGGGGTGAAGGTGCTGAGTATCACCCTGTTTCATCTGGGCGGTATCGCGCGGGTGGAGAAGGAATGCCCTACCGCCATGGGCAATTTGCGCATTGCAGCTGCTGGCCCGATCGTCAGTTTGATGTTGGCTTTCGGGATGCTGGTGGGGGCTGCAGCGCTGTCCGACACCCAGCCCTTGGCCACGCAGTTGTTGAGCCAGGTGGGTTTGCTCAACTTGATGCTGGGTCTGTTCAATCTGTTGCCTGGTCTACCGCTGGATGGTGGGCTGATTCTCAAGGCCCTGGTCTGGCAGGTGAGCGGCAGCCAGCAGAAGGGCGTTCAGGTGGCATCGGCGTCCGGACGGGCTTTGTCGATGCTGATGATCGTGTTGGGCGGTGTCCTGCTTTGGCAGGGCTGGGGGCTTAACGGCCTCCTGCTGATCTTGATCGGTTGGTTCGGCCTGAGTGCCAACCGCAGTCAGACCCAGATGCTGCAGTTGCAGACCGTGCTGCGGGAGTTGAAGGTGGAGGCTGCGGCAGGCAAACGCTTCCGCGTGCTGGAGGCTGATCAGACCTTGCGGCGCCTTAGCCAGCTGCGGCTTACGGCCAGCGAGGGTGAGGGTCCTGTCGATTGGGTGCTCGTCTGCAAGAGCGGCCGTTGGGTGGGTTGGATTGACGATCAGCCCCTGAAACTGCTGCCAGTGCAGCAATGGGACCAACAGCGCCTCGAGGATCATCTGCGGCCCCTCACTGAACTGCCGTCCATCACCAGTGCGGCCCCAATGGTGGAAGCGGTGCCGGCCCTGGAGGCGGCCTCCCAGGGACGCCTTTTGGTGATGAGTACTGCTGGGCTTCCCTGCGGCACCCTTGATCGCATGGATGTGGGAGATGCGGTGCTGAAGCGTCTCGGTGTGACCCTGCCCCCCGCGATTCTCGACGAGGCGCGCAAGCGCAATGGCTATCCCTTGGGTTTGGCGATGCTTCCTCAGATGGTGCAGACGATGAGGGATCAAAGCTCCGACCAGGACGCCAGCTCTCTTTCCAAGTCCTGAACTTCGTCGGCCTCCAGGGGTTGCATCTGCCACGGGCAATGGCTCCAGGACTGAACCAGGCTCTGGCGCAGCTGCTGATCCAGCGCCAGTCGGCTGATCTGGGCCGGTGCTCCCGCTGGTGCCTCTTCCTCAAACACTTCTTCCCAGAGCTCGGCAGGGGGATCCAGCAGGATTTCGCCGTGTTGAAGCAGGCGACCGCTCTGCCAGCGCTGGGCGCTGCCGACCCGTTTGACGCCGCTCGAATCCACCAGGTCGGCCACCGTTGCCGTGGCGAAACAGTTGTTGGCCTCGGCACCAGCGGGGTCAGAACCGAAGTGCAGCGCTAGCCCGAGATCCTTGAAGCCATCGATCAACCACTGACAGGCTTGCCGGTAGGCCTCCTGGCGTTGCCGTGGTGCATCCGGCCAGATCAAGGCATAGGTGAGCCCGCCGGCATGGAGCACTGCCCGGCCTCCGCTGGGGCGTCGCACCAGGCTGATGCGGCCGCGGCGGGCGAGATCATTCCAGTGCTCAGGCCAGTGGCGTTGATGGCGTCCAAGCGAGAGCCAGGGCCCATCCCAGCGGTAAAAACGCAGCGCCGGACCGTTGCTTCGTCTCAGAAGCCAGGCATCCAACGCCATCTGGGTGTGTCCATCCGCTTGCTGGGTGGGAAGCAGACGCCCGGTTGCGGGCATGCTGGAGGGAAGCATCGATCGCACGCCATGGTGCCCTGGTGGGATGTGCCGATCTTGATCGCCCTGGGCCTGCTGGCGGGGGGCTTGGCCGGGCTGTTGGGGATTGGCGGTGGCTTGATCTTTGCCCCGCTCCTGCTTTGGCTTGATCTCCCGCCCCATCAGGCTCTGGCCACCAGCAGTTTCGCCATTGTGCCTACAGCTTTGGCGGGCACCATCACTCACCTGCGCCAGGGGCGGGTGCCGACCCGACCTGGACTCGCCATCGGCTTGGCCGCTTTTGGTTCGGCACTGCTGTTCGGTGGTTTGGCCGGTTTGGCGGCGGGCTGGATTCTGTTGGCGATGCAGACGCTGATGTACATCGTGCTGGCGTTCTGCGTTCGCGAACGGCCCGAGGCGGATGCCACTCAAGACGTCGATGACAGCAGCGCACCGCAATTGGCTGGAGTGGGCTGTATCGCCGGCTGGACCGCTGGGATGCTTGGCCTGGGTGGGGGGCTGGTGATGGTGCCCCTGATGAGCGGTCCGATGTCTGTGCCGATTCATCAGGCCGTGCGGCTCAGCACGGTGGCGGTGCTCTTCTCAGCCAGCGCAGCATCCCTGCAGTTCCTGCATGAAGGACGAGGGGTGCCTCTGATGGGCTTGCTGCTGGGGGCTGTGGCAGCGATCGCTGCTCAATGGACCGCCAGTCGTCTCGATCAATTTGATGCGGCTCTTCTGGTGCGTTGTCTGCGGGGGCTCGCCATCATCCTGGCGATCGACAGCTCCAGGCGGGCCCTGCAGCTCTGGCTGAGCTAGTGGGTCAGGTCAGCAGGCCCCAAAAACCCGCATCGAGCTCATAACCCAGCGCCGCGGCCATCTGGGAGAGGTTGCCCCGCATCGGGCGTCCGAGCTCCCGCTGGCAGAGATCGTCGAGCAGCATCAGTCGATGCGTCACCCAGAGCTCCAAGGCTTCCGGGTCAAAACGCAGGCCTTCGCTGCGGCTGAAACTGTGGGGCACCACCAGGGCGACATGGCGAATCAGGCTGCCGTTGTCGCGTTCAAGCACCAGCGGCAGCCAAGGGAAGCGTGCATCGGCCCGCAGGGCCCAGAGGCGAGGCTCGGGGCATTCCGGCAGTTCCCGCGGGTCATCCTGCGCCCGGGGCCAGTCGAAACGAAGCTCCAGCACCGGCCCTTGGCTGAGCAGTGCATCCAGCGGCTGATGGCTCCAGATCTCCAGCGGCCGCAGATCCAAGGCGCGGATGGCAGGGGCATCGATCAGAACCGGATCCATGGGCTGGTGTGACAGGCCTTTGCGAATGATGGCCTGCAGCCCCTCCCTCGGAGAAGAATGGGACCGTTTGATGCATGGCTCCCATGGAAACCGTTCTGTCTGCACCCGAGGTGTTCATCGCCCTCGTCGTCGCTGCCCATGCCGCTGTTCTGGCCCTGCGTCTTTCCATCAGCCTCTACGAAGCCTGATTTCAACGGGCGCCCAGATCAACGGGCCTAGAGCTGGTCTTGGCACTGCGAACGGATTGCGTTACAAGCGGATGTACGTGCTGATGCGGTGACCGCCAGTCAGGTTCGAAGATCAGCTCCCCGCACGGACGCAGCCAGCATGGCTGCGGCGATTCAGCGGCAGACCGACCAACAGGAGCTGCAGTGCAGCCTTCTCGCCTTGGCCGCCAAGGCTGGACTTGTTCTGTTGGGCTGCGTGAGCTTGATTCGCCTGTCGGTGGCCTATCAGGAACGAATGGATCGCCACAGTGAAATTGCGGCGGTCGTGTCGATTGAGTCGGCCAAATTGGAAACGCTGCAACAACGCTTCGATCGTCTGTTCAGCATCGGTGGAGAGAAGCGCCTGATCAGCGAGCAGGATCAGTGGATCGCTCCCAATCGTTTGCGAGTGGTCTGGCGCTGAGATTCGTGACCAGCGACGTTGAGATTCAGTACTGACCGGCAGACTGACAGCCTTCCTGGCCCTGTCTTGATGTCCACGCCCGGCACCGTTCTGATCACCGGCACCACCTCCGGTGTGGGCCTGAATGCCACCTGCGCTTTGGTCAAGCGGGGCTGGACGGTGATCACTGCGAACCGCAGCCCGCAGCGTGCCGCGGCAGCCGCGGATGAGCTCGATCTCCCCAAAGACCGGCTCAAGCACGTGTTGATGGATCTGGGTGATCTCGACAGTGTGCGCCGGGCGGTGGATGCCTTGCCCGAGCGATTGGATGCCGTGGTCTGCAATGCAGCCGTGTACAAGCCGAAGCTCAAGCAGCCGGAGCGTTCGCCCCAGGGCTACGAGATCTCGATGGCCACCAACCACTTCGGCCATTTCCTTCTGGTGCAGCTGCTCTTAGGTCGGCTCCAGAGCTCCAGCCATCCCTCCAGGCGGGTGGTGATCCTGGGCACCGTGACGGCGAACTCCAAGGAACTGGGGGGCAAGATTCCGATCCCTGCACCGGCAGATCTGGGGGACCTCTCTGGGTTTGAGGCTGGGTTCAAAGATCCCATCGCCATGGCCAGTGGCAAGCCGTTCAAGCCCGGCAAGGCCTACAAAGACAGCAAGCTCTGCAACATGATCACCACTCAAGAGCTGCATCGCCGTCTGCACGGGGACACGGGGATCACCTTCACCTCGCTCTACCCCGGCTGTGTGGCGGATACCCCGTTGTTCCGCAACACCCCCAAGGCCTTCCAAACGATCTTCCCCTGGTTCCAGAAAAACATCACCGGCGGCTATGTCTCCCAGGCCTTGGCCGGAGAACGGGTGGCTGATGTGGTGGCCAATCCCGACTTCGCCGAATCCGGGGTGCACTGGAGTTGGGGCAACCGCCAGAAGAAGGACGGTGAGCAGTTCAGCCAGGAACTGTCCGATAAGGCCACTGATCCAGAAACAGCTCGGCGGGTGTGGGAGCTGTCCATGGACCTGGTGGGCCTGGGCTAAATCTTTTTAAGGCCTGCGGTCAGTCGAACCCCAGCAGGTCGAAGATTTCGCGGTCCTTGAGGGATATGGCCTCCAGGGGCTCCACCTTGTCGATCATGTTTTGGGCCAGCCGCAGGTATTCGTTGCGCACGGCTTGTACGGCTTCGTCGTCATCGTCCATCTCAAAGATGGTGCATTTCTTCAGCCGGGAACGCCGGATCGCATCCACATCCCTGAAGTGGGCCATGGTGCGCAGGCCGGTGCGTTCGTTGAACTTGTCGATCTGATCAGTGTCCGCCGACCGGTTCGCAACAACGCCGCCAAGTCGCACCTTGTAGTTCTTGGCTTTGGCTTGAATCGCCTGAACGATGCGATTCATCGCGAAGATCGAATCGAAATCGTTCGCGGTCACAATCAGGCAATAGTTGGCGTGCTGCAGCGGGGCGGCGAAACCACCACACACCACATCTCCCAGCACATCGAAGATCACCACATCGGTGTCTTCCAATAGGTGGTGTTCTTTGAGCAGCTTCACGGTCTGCCCTGTCACGTAGCCACCGCAGCCCGTGCCCGCCGGTGGGCCACCACTCTCAACGCACTGCACCCCGTTGAAGCCGGTGAAGACGAAATCCTCAGGCCGCAGCTCTTCGCTGTGGAAGTCCACCTCCTCGAGAATGTCGATCACCGTCGGCACCATCTTGTGGGTGAGGGTGAAGGTGCTGTCGTGCTTGGGGTCGCAGCCGATTTGAAGCACCCGCTTGCCCAGCTTGGAAAAGGCGGCTGACAAGTTCGAGGAGGTGGTTGATTTACCGATCCCGCCTTTGCCATAAACCGCGATCACCAGGGTCTCCTCCTGGATGTTCATTTCCGGGTCCTGGTGGACCTGCACGCTGCCTTCGCCGTCCGCCGGTCGCGTCAGAGTCGTGGTCATTCAGCGACCTGTGCAAGAGAAGTCAGTTTCATTCAACAGCAGTAGATGTGCAGTGGTTGATTTTCACCAAGAAATGAAAGATCTACTTCTTGGCTGCGTTGCAAAAGCAGAATTTCTTTCAATTAAATAAAAAGAAATGAGTGCAAATGCTCATGCCTTGAAGTGGGCTTTTGCGTCATACAGCGTTTCGCTGCTGATCTCTCGGCAGCCCGCATCGCGGGCATAGGCCTCGGTGTTGCGTCGCACTTTGCCCCGCACGAAAAAGGGAATCTTCTTCAGTTCGGCTTCCCCATCGGCTGTCCAATGCAGGGCACCGTCGCCCTCCCCGGGGATATCACTCAAGGCGGAACTGTCGGTGGCGCCGGCACCGCCGGCATGGCCGAGGTGGCTCTGGTGGCCATCCACGAATTCGAAGTCGTGGCGGAACATGCCAATCAGGTGTTCCTCCAGTCCCATCATCAGCGGGTGCACCCAGTCGTCGAAGATCACGTTTGCCCCTTCCCAGCCCATCTGGGGGCTCATTCGGGCGGGCACGTCCTGAACATGCATGGGCGTGCTGATCACGGAGCAGGGAATCCCCAGACGCTTGGCGCTGTGGCGCTCCATTTGGGTTCCCAGCACCAGTTCTGGGGCTGCCTCGGCCATGGCGGCTTCCACTTCTAGGTAGTCGTCACAGATCAAGGCCTCAAGTCCCAGGGCCTTGGCGGCCGCCCGTACTGGTCTGGCCATCTCGCGGCTATAGGTGCCCAACCCCACCACGCTGAAGCCCAGTTCTTGGCTGCAGATCCGTGCTGCTGCAATGGCATGGCTGCCGTCGCCGAAAATGAACACCCGCTTGCCGGTGAGGTAGGTGGAGTCCACAGACTCCGAATACCAAGGCAAGCGTGAGCGTTTGTAGCCCTCATCAGCTGAGGGTGTTTCGAGCCCGAGCAGATCGTGCACTTCGACGAGGAAATCGTGGGTGGCGCCGACACCGATCGGCACCGTTCGGCTGAAGGGCATGCCGAAGTTGCGCTCCAGCCAGCTGCAGCTGGATTCGGCCACCTCCGGATAGAGGCAAACGTTCAGATCGGCATCGGGGATCCGCTTCAGATCCTCCACTCCTGCACCCAGGGGCGCCACCACGCCCACATCGATGCCGTGCAAGGTGAGAAGCTTCTGCACCTCCAGTACGTCGTCGCGGCAGCGGAAGCCAAGCAGTGATGGACCCAACAGGTTCACCCGGGGTCGACGGCCCTCCTGTTTCCATGCCCGTGGGTCATGTTGGGTGTCTGTGGGGACCTGTGCCTTGAGCAGGTTGCGGATTAATTGATAGAAGGTTTCTGCGGCCCCCCAGTTCTCTTTCTTGCTGTAGGCCGGCAGCTCAAGATTCACGACCGGCATGGTCAGCTCCATGCCTTGGGCCAGGGCGCCCGGTTGATCCTGAATTAACTCCGCGGTGCAGCTTTCACCCACCAGCAGGGCATCGGGTTGAAAGCGGTCCACGGCTTCGCGTACATGCCGTTTCACCAGTTCTGCGGTGTCACCCCCCAGATCCCTGGCCTGGAAGGTGGTGTAAGTGACCGGCGGTCGTTGCCCGCGCCGCTCAATCATCGTGAATAGCAGGTCGGCGTAAGTGTCCCCTTGGGGGGCATGGAGCACGTAGTGCACGCCGTGCATCGAGGCGGCGATGCGCATGGCCCCCACATGGGGTGGCCCTTCGTAAGTCCAGAGCGTGAGTTGCATGGGGTCAGGCGTGAACGGGGGTGTCGGGGCTACTCGGATGCAGACCGGGGCGAATCAATTGCCGGCGACGCAATGGCCGGGAAAACAGTTCCGCGAGGTCTCCGGCTTGGTCGATGCCGTGAATCGGGCTGAACACCAATTCGATCGACCATTTGGTGGCGATGCCTTCGGCTTCCAGGGGATTGGCAAGGCCCATCCCGCACACCACCAGGTCGGGCTGGCTGGCGCGAACCCGGTCCAGCTGCTGCTCCACGTGTTGCCCCTCCATCACCGGGACGTCATCGGGGAGTAAGGCCAGCTCGGCAGCCATCTGTTCACGGTTCAGATAAGGCGTGCCCACCTCCACCAGCTCCATGCCGCATTCCCGTTGCAGAAACCGGGCCAGGGGCAGTTCCAGCTGGGATTCGGGAAGCAGGAAGATTCGCTTGCCTTCCAGGACGGCGCGATGGCGGGCCAGGGCGCTCTCGGCCCGCTTCATCAACGGATCGAGCACGGCAGCGACCCGCTCATTGGGGAGATGGAAGGCATCAGCAGCAGCCTCCATCCAGCGGCGACTTCCCTCTGCCCCCAGAGGGAAGGGGGCCGTAAGCACCGTGGCGCCGCGGTTGCTCAGTAGGCGAGCGGTTTCAGTGAGAAAGGGTTGGGTCAGCAGCACCGTGGTTCCCGCTCCCACCCCTGGCAGGTCGGTCGATTGCCGGGGCGGCAGGCTGTGAATCGTCTCGATGCCCATCCGCTGGAACAGGTGCATCTGCCTGTCTTCCACGGCATCGGCGAGGGTTCCCACCAGCAGCAACTGCCGTTCATCGCTGGCGGGGAGCAGAGGCACGAGTGCCGCCAGCGCCCCGTCTTCTCCCTGGGTGAACGTGGTTTCAATGCCGCTGCCGGAGTAGTTCACCACCCGCACCCGGCCGGACAGCTCTTCGTTGAGACGTTCGGCGGCCCGGGCCAAATCCAGCTTGATCACTTCGCTGGGGCAGGACCCCACCAGAAACAGCGTGCGGATTTCGGGGCGACGTTGCAGCAGCTCCTTGCAGACGCGGTCGAGTTCGTCGTGGGCATCCGCGAGGCCAGCTAGATCCCGCTCGCTGAGAATGGCTGTGCCGAAACGCGGTTCGGCGAAAATCATCACCCCTGCAGCGCTCTGAATCAGATGGGCGCAGGTGCGTGATCCCACCACAAGGAAAAAGGCATCGGGCATGCGCCGATGCAGCCACACAATCGAGGTGAGGCCGCAGAACACCTCGCGCGGCCCCGATTCTTTTAGCAGCGTTGGCCCGGCCATCGGCCGCTCCCTTGATGATCAACCTCTCCAGGCTGCAAATAAATTCGCTGAGGAGTGGAAAGGTCGCTCAAACTCTTTGGGATCGCTTAGGACAGGTCAACCTTGGCTAAAGCTCAAAGGCGGCGACGGAATCCGTCGTAACGCTCGGATCGATCGCTCTCCTCTGCTTTGCTCAACCGCCAGACATTGCGGCTGACACGGCGGGCGACGAGGCCACCGCGTTCCACCCGTTCCGTTCCAGGCCGGGCTCCCAGCAGAATGCTCACCTCCGCGGTGGTGAGGGGAGCACCGGTCTCGATGGCCAAAGACGTCAGTTCCAGCCGTTGACGCAGCTGACGCAGACGCTCACTGTCTGCATTTCCTGATCCCTCCAGCCAGGGCAGGTCCACCTGTCCATCCTGCGCAAGGCGTTGCATCAGGCCGAAGCTCACCATCCCAAGGGCTTGATCAGCGTTGAGATCAACTGGCTTCAAAGAAGACTGCTCAGTCATTGCAAGATCTCTAGAGGGGTTCTCCGGACGGTATCGGCTGTTTTTAAAGGCGCAAGACCGCAGGCTCCAACTCTTTATTGGGCCGTTTCAGATGAATTCGTCCGGTACACTCCCCGCCATGACCCGTTTTGCCAGCTTCGATGCTCGGGAGCGGCGACGCGGCGGTAGTGCTCTCGTCACCGGGACTGAGGTGACCTCTCAGCAGGGAGGGGCAAGTTGTGTTGTCACGACGGATTCTGAGTCACCCAGGCTGCTTCGCCAAAACAGCCATGTGCAGTCGATCGAACTGCGCACGCACGTGTTCATCGACTCCCTGCAGCCCCAACTTGCGGCCTACATGGGGACAGTGAGTCAAGGTTTCCTGCCCATTCCTGGAGACGCCTGCCTCTGGATGGAGGTTTCACCGGGCATGGCGGTCCATCGCGTGACCGACATTGCGCTGAAAGCCAGCAATGTTCGCCTCGGCCAGATGGTGGTGGAGCGGGCTTTTGGTTCGATGGCTCTCTATCACCGTGACCAGAGCACTGTTCTCCATTCCGGAGATGTGGTGCTGGAAGCGATCGGCAGCACCATTGAGCAGCGTTCTCCAGCGGACGTGAGCTGGACCGAAGTCATTCGAGCGATCACTCCGGACCATGCCGTGTTGATCAACCGCCAGAACCGACGCGGTTCCATGATTGAGGCGGGAATGAGCATGTTCATCCTGGAGACTGAGCCGGCTGGATATGTCTTGATTGCTGCCAACGAGGCTGAAAAAGCCTCCAACATCACTTTGGTGGACGTGAAAGCGGTGGGTGCTTTTGGACGCCTCACTTTGGTGGGGCGGGAAGGTGATGTTGAGGAAGCGGCGGCAGCTGCGATGCGCGCCATCGACCATGTCAATCGAAATGCACGATCGCTCTGATCGCTGAGCTCAGTTCAGGCCAAGAAGTTGGCGCAATTGAGGAGCCAAAGCCCGCGCTGCTTTGCCGCGACTGCCCAGTCGGCTGAGTTGTGCCGGGTTGAGTTCGCCATAGGTGCAACGAGCTTCACGCACCCAGAGCAAGGATTCAAAGCCGCCACCTGGGTAGGCCGGTGCGTTGAGGAGCTCACCCCAGCAAATGCCCTCTGCCGCCGCTCGGCAGGTCCCTGTGGGATCGCACAGCACCATCGTGCTGCGGAAGCAGGCGCTTCGATAGAGGGAAGCGCCCAACTCCGAAAGAATTCTCTGAATTTTGGCGTCGTTGCCTTCGGCGTATCTGGCGGAGAACAGTCCTGGTGCGCATTGAAGTGAGTCGACTTCAAGTCCTGAATCGTCTGCCAGCGCCCAACCGTTGGTTCGTAGTGCTGCCGCAGAGGCCTTTAGCTCGGCGTTTTCACGGTAGGTGCTTCCCGTTTCCTCAACGTCTAGATCGTCGGGTTGACGCTGAACGTGAATGGGGAGTGGACCCAGCATGGCCTCGATTTCAGCAACCTTGGTGGGGTTGCCCGTGGCAATGGTGAGCTGAAGCGCCAAGGAGGGCCGACAAATGAGGGCCTCCATTGTGCGGGCTGATTGGGGGGTAGGACTTAAAAATCTCTGGATTCGACCCTGCAACACGCATTTGGGTTGAACATTCCACCCCTAAGCAAGGCTTCGGGAGCGTGTCGCAATGTGAACCTATGGAGCTTCATCGCACTCGACAACGACTTGTGCGGATGTGATCACAGGAACCACCACAGCAGACCGGAACAGTGAGGCACTGGGTGATAAGCCTGGCTTATTTAGTTCACTATGGACAGTGATCGAGAAAGTCGCCCCAATCGCTTGACGGGAAGGGTTCTGGCAAAGCAATGTCCCCAGCGAACATTCCACCTCTTTTCCCGGTAGGCAATGGCTAACGAAACCATGGGCATCGCCCTCGGCATGATCGAGACCCGCGGTCTGGTCCCCGCCATCGAGGCAGCTGATGCCATGACCAAGGCTGCCGAAGTGCGCCTGATTGGTCGCGAGTTTGTCGGTGGCGGTTACGTCACCGTTCTGGTGCGCGGCGAAACCGGTGCTGTGAACGCTGCTGTGCGCGCTGGCGCTGATGCTTGCGAGCGCGTCGGCGACGGCCTTGTTGCTGCTCACATCATTGCCCGCCCCCACCGCGAAGTGGAGCCTGCACTGGGCAACGGCAATTTCCTTGGTCAGAAGGACTGAGATCTTCCGCTGAGCCTCTGACGAGGCACGCGAACGTCTCACCCTCTTCACCGACCTAACGGAGATTTCCCATGAGCAAGAAGTACGACGCTGGGGTCAAGGAGTACAGGGATACCTACTGGACTCCTGATTACGTCCCCCTCGACACCGACCTGCTGGCCTGCTTCAAGTGCACCGGCCAAGAAGGTGTGCCCAAGGAAGAAGTTGCCGCTGCTGTGGCTGCTGAATCCTCCACCGGCACCTGGTCCACTGTGTGGTCCGAGCTCCTCACCGATCTCGACTTCTACAAGGGCCGTTGCTACCGCATCGAAGACGTCCCTGGTGACAAGGAGTCTTTCTATGCCTTCATCGCTTACCCCCTCGACCTGTTCGAAGAGGGTTCCATCACCAACGTTCTGACCTCCCTGGTCGGCAACGTCTTCGGTTTTAAGGCTCTCCGCCACCTCCGTCTGGAAGACATCCGCTTCCCGATGGCGTTCATCAAGAGCTGCTACGGCCCGCCGAACGGCATCCAGGTCGAGCGCGACCGGATGAACAAGTACGGCCGTCCCCTGCTGGGTTGCACCATCAAGCCGAAGCTCGGCCTGAGCGGTAAGAACTACGGCCGTGTTGTCTATGAGTGCCTGCGCGGCGGTCTGGACTTCACCAAGGACGACGAGAACATCAACTCCCAGCCCTTCCAGCGTTGGCAGAACCGCTTCGAATTCGTTGCGGAAGCCATCAAGCTGTCCGAGCAGGAGACCGGTGAGCGCAAGGGTCACTACCTCAACGTGACTGCGAACACTCCCGAAGAGATGTATGAGCGCGCTGAGTTCGCCAAAGAACTCGGAATGCCGATCATCATGCACGACTTCATCACCGGTGGCTTCACCGCCAACACCGGCCTGTCGAAGTGGTGCCGTAAGAACGGCATGCTCTTGCACATTCACCGCGCCATGCACGCGGTGATCGACCGTCATCCCAAGCACGGCATCCACTTCCGCGTTCTCGCCAAGTGTCTGCGTCTGTCAGGTGGTGACCAGCTCCACACCGGCACCGTGGTCGGCAAGCTGGAAGGTGATCGTCAGACCACCCTCGGCTACATCGACCAGCTGCGCGAATCCTTCGTGCCCGAAGACCGCAGCCGCGGCAACTTCTTCGATCAGGACTGGGGTTCCATGCCTGGCGTGTTCGCCGTTGCTTCCGGCGGTATCCACGTGTGGCACATGCCCGCACTGGTCGCCATCTTCGGTGACGACTCCGTGCTGCAGTTCGGTGGTGGTACCCACGGTCACCCCTGGGGCTCCGCTGCAGGTGCTGCTGCCAACCGTGTGGCCCTCGAGGCCTGCGTCAAGGCACGCAATGCCGGTCGCGAGATCGAGAAGGAAAGCCGGGACATCCTCATGGAAGCCGGTAAGCACAGCCCTGAGCTGGCCATCGCTCTCGAGACCTGGAAGGAGATCAAGTTCGAGTTCGACACCGTCGACAAGCTCGACGTTCAGAACTGATCGTTTCTTCGGCCGGTTGATGCAACCGGCCAACCCTTTTTCTTAAACCCAGGATCCCCATGCCTTTCCAGAGCACCGTGGGTGACTATCAAACAGTCGCCACCCTGGAGACCTTCGGCTTCCTCCCGCCGATGACCCAGGACGAGATCTACGACCAGATCGCGTACATCATTGCCCAGGGTTGGAGCCCGCTCGTCGAGCACGTCCATCCCAGCAACTCCATGGCCACCTATTGGTCTTATTGGAAGCTCCCCTTCTTCGGTGAGAAGGATCTGAACGTTGTCGTCAGTGAGCTCGAGGCTTGCCATCGCGCATACCCCGATCACCACGTGCGCATCGTCGGTTACGACGCTTACACCCAGAGCCAGGGTGCCTGCTTCGTGGTCTTCGAAGGACGCTGATCCTTCGGACCAATGGTTCTGAGCCCTGACCTGATCAGGGCTCCAGTTTTTTCCGGATGGGCAAGTGCCCTTCCACCTCACGACGACTCCCTCGGGCGGACATGGCAAGACTCTCCAGTCGCGAACTCGCACTAGAACGCCGTAAGGCGCTGACCACTTCCGGTAAGAAGTCCTCAGCTGCAGCTGGTACTGGCGCCAACCGTGTTCGCACCGTTGATGACGCCCGTCCCACCCGTACGAATGCGGCTGCAGTTGCAGAACCTGCTTCCGCACCCGTTGTTCCCGCTGCTGTAGCTCCGCAGCGAACAACTGCATTCACCGCTGCTCCTTCCAGGCGCACTTCACAGGTCAAGCCCCATCGCGATGCCAGTCGTGATCTGGTGCTCGCCCGTCGCGAAGCCCTGTCCCGTCGCGGCAAAACCGCAGACACCAGCCGCGATCGCAACCGCGCTGATTTGGCCCGTCAAACCAAGCCCGCTGCTCCTGCAGCTGCACCTGCTGAATCCACCAAGAGCTGTGGCTGCGGTGGCAAGCGTGCTGCTGAGAAGACTGCACTCACCTCATTGAGTGCCTCGGCCCCCAATCTTTCTGCACGCACGGAACGTCGTGCAGCGGCCCCTAAGCGCCGCGCTATTGAGAACCCCAGTCGTGCCCTGGTTTTGGCCCGCCGCGATGCCATGGCCAAGCACGGCAAAACTGCAGGTAAGCAGTCTACTAGTGCCGCTGCTGTTGCTCGTCAGGCTAACCCCGATCTCACCAGCCGTGAGCTGGCCCAGCAGGTGCGCGAGTTGCGCACCAAGGCCGGAGCCCGCAACAAGCAAAGCGCTGGTGTGACTCGCCCAACCGGTCCCAACCGCCACGGCGCCAAGCAAGCTGCTGCTGCTGATGCCCATTGGAAAGTTGGTGAAAGCACCACTACGTCTGGCCAGACCGTGACTGGCACCCAGGCCAACCGCTCGGTGAAAACCACTGGCAATGAAGCCAGCACCTGCCGTTCCATTACAGGCACGGAGTACTTGGGCGCTGAAGTCTTCCAGACTTTCTGTCAGACGGCTCCAGCTGCCACCACTCCTGCCAAGGTGCGCGTTACTGCCACCAGCCACGGCAACCGCGTTACCGGCAACGAAGTCGGCCGTTCCGAAAAGGTCACCGGCGATGAGCCCGGCACTTGCAAGAGCGTGACCGGCACCGAATACATCTCAGCCAATCAGTCTGCGGCCTACTGCGGTGGTGGCACGACTTCCCCTCGCAAGGTGGGTCACAGCCTCACCGAACAGGGTCGTCCTGTGAGCGGTGTCATGGTTGGCCGCTCCGCCAGCGTTACTGGTGATGAGGCCGGCGCGAATCGCAGCCTCACTGGCGATCAATACCTCGGTTCTGACCCCCTTCCCGAAGGCCGTCCAGCAGCCAAGGTCGGTTTGTCAGGCACCCTGTCGGGCACGGGAGTCACTGGGACTTTGGTGGGTCGCTCCTCCCAGGTCACCGGTAATGAATTCGGCTCCTGCCACCGTGTGACAGGTGATCAATACATCAGTGCTGAGCAGGTCAATTCCTTTTGCGGCGGCAAGCCTGAGCCTGAAGCTGCCAAGGTTGGTTTCAGTGTTACCAACCGCAACCAGGTGGTGAGCGGCACCCGCACCGGTCGTTCGGAGCGTGTGACTGGTGATGAGCCAGGCAGTTGCCAGGCCGTCACCGGCACCCCTTATGCAGGCCTTGAGCAGGCCGGCCAACACTGCGGTACTCCCGCAGTGAAGGCCATTCGTGAGCGCACTCCTGTTCGTGTTGGCACTCCTTCTGCGGCCATGACGGGCATCCAACCCGGCGTGGGTGGTGTGATGACCGGCGACAAGCGTGGTGCTTGTGAAGCAGTCACCGGCACTCCTTATGTGGGTGCTGACCAGCTGGCCTCTGCATGCGGCGCTGATGCCCCTGCCGGCACCGATACCCATGGTCAAGCCCCTGAGGGTGCTGCCTGGACCCGCTTCAGCGTGGTGTCTCCCGCCCGTGCTGCCCAACAGCAACGTGAGGCCAATTCCGGCGTGACTGGCACGTCTTACGAGGATGGGAATCGCATTACCGGCCCTTTTGACATGGCTGGCGGCAAGGTGACCGGTACCGAGCAGTTCCGCTTCGATAACCGCGAGTTCCAGAACCGTCAGCAGCAGCGCCAGTTCCAGCCCACCGTGGCTGTGGTCAGCGAGCCCTCTGAAAAGCCGGCATCTCGGGTGACCGGCGAGGGTTCCTCCACCAAGATCACTGGCGACGACTGGGATCGTGGGGAGCATGTCACCGGTACTGAGGGTGCTTCGGCCCGCCGTCGTAACCCCAGCCGTCCTGGCCCGATGACTGCCATGTCTTCCTTCGAGCGCAAGCGCAACGAGGAGACCGAATGGCCTGTGAGCCGCGTGACCGGCTCCAGCGGTAACACCGAGAAGGGCTCCTTGATCACCGTCTCCGGCGGCGCACGGGGCTGATTCACTGATGGTTCGCTCCAAGCCTCTCCGTGGCGGGCGACCTCAGGCCCCCTCGGCACCCACTCGACGCCAGCTTCAGCAGCTGGCCACAATCTCTGAATCCGCCCAGACAACATCTGAGGTGGAGTCTTCCACCCGCCAAGCCGCTCTGGAACGCCGCCGTGCCCTCACCACTTCGGGTAAGGCCGCTCAACTGGGTGGCGGCTCAGTGGGCGGCGGTCGGATTCGCTCCAGCAACGACGTCAAGCGTCCCGCTCCCTCTCAGCCGGGCTGGGTACGACGCGAGAAAGCAGCTACCCGGGCGGTTCCTTTCAATCTGAGCCGCAGTTCGCTGCCGATTACCCATCGGCGTCATCCGTTGACGGATGCATCGTCGAACTCCCGTCTTCAGGCCTACGAGCTGGAGATCAAGGGACGTTTTGATCGGATCGTTCCCCTGCTCCAACAGGTTTCAGCGCTTCAGCACGAAACCGATTTCATCCCCCAAGCCCAGCGGTTGTGCCGGGCCGAACTCGGGTTTGACCTGCCGGATCACATCCTGCAGCGGGCCTGGGTGCGTCCTCTCGACATGCGCGCCCTGTTCGCCTGGTGTGTGTTCGAAAGTCACCGGCTGTTTAGCGATCGCTTTTTCCAGGACGACCCACTGGATGCCGGTACGGGCAGTGCTGCCTCCAGAGAGTTCGAACAGTTCCTGCTCGACTGCGGTATCCATCTGCTCGATCTAACGCCCTGCGCTGATGGTCGTTTGGCCCATACCGTGGCCTACGCCCTGCGTATTCCCTTCAGTGCTGTGCGTCGCCGTTCCCACGCCGGCGCCATGTTCGACGTGGAGAACACGGTGAACCGCTGGGTCAAAACCGAGCATCGTCGTTACCGCGAAGGCTCACCCAATCCCTCCACCGAACCGACCCGTTATCTGAAGGTGGTGACTTACCACTTCAGTTCCCTCGATCCCTCCCACCAGGGCTGCGCTGCCCATGGCAGCAATGATGAACTGGCGGCAGCCGCGGGGCATCAGCGCCTGCTCGATTTTCGTGAGTCGGTGGAAAACAGCTTCTGCTGCGGTGCCTCCGTTGATCTTTTGCTGATCGGCCTCGACACCGACACCGATGCGATCCGGGTTCACCCCCCAAGCCGCGACAGCGAAATGGTGCTCGACCGTTGGCTTTGCGCCAGAGAACTACATGCAGCTACGGCATCGATGAGTGCTGATCAGGCGATGGCGCAGATTGCAGAAGCCGTTGAGAGCTCTGCTCCTGGCCCCATGGATGCCGGGATGGTGTCTTTCCTGACCCGGTTGCTCGCCAACAACTTCTCCCAAATCGATTACGTGCAGGATCTGCATGGGGGTACTTACCCGGATGCCGGGCACGCGGAGCGGTTCATCGGTGTTGGCATCGGCTTCAAAGAGGTGCATCTGCGCAACCTCACCTACTTCGCTCACCTCGACACGGTTGAAGAGGGCGCCCCTGATCTCGATGTGGGCGTGAAAATTTTCAAGGGTCTGAATGTCGCCCGGGATCTGCCGATTCCGGTTGTGGTGCGTTTCGACTACTCAGGCCGGGTGCCCGGTGCTCGGGAACGGGCCATCGCTGATTGCCTACGGGTGAACCAGGCCATCGCCGATCGCTACGCAGCTCTCGTCGATGAGGGTCTGCTCCACACTTGTCTCACCATTCGCGACCGCAACCAGACGGCTCCGGCCGAGGTCGTCGGTTCCACGCTCGACCCGCAACTTCCGGAGGCTCACTGATCATGCTCATCGTCAAGGTCGTCAAGCCGCTCGTCTCCACCAACCGGATCCCCGATTTCGAGCACAAGCATCTGCAGGTGGTGCTCGATGGCAGCACCAAGAAGGTGGCGGTCGATGCGGTCGGTGCCAAGCCGGGTGACTGGGTGATCTGCGTTAGCAGCTCGGCCGCCCGTGAAGCCGCCGGCAGCAAGTCGTACCCAAGTGACCTCACGATTGTGGGGATCATTGATCACTGGGAGCCCGACCCTCCGAAGACCTCTGCTCCATCTCCCAGCCCCAGCAACCCCGCGGGAGGCAAGGCCAGCTGATGGAGATCATGCAGGTGATGGGCACGTTGATCTGCTCCTACCGGGTTGCCGGACTGGATCACATGCATCTGCGCATCCTGCGCAACAACAAGGGCAAGAAGCTGGTGGCCGTTGATCCCGTTGGGGCCCGTGAGGGCAACTGGGTGTTTACTGCCAGTGGTTCAGCTGCACGGCATGCCTGCCCTGACAACACCGTTCTCACCGATCTGACCATCGGTGGAATCATCGATTTCTGGAATCCGGACGGATAGGGACCACCTATTTCCCTCCGCCGTTTCCGTTCCGCTTCCACACCTTCACAGCCATGGCCACTCCTTCCCCCACCCCCCGTCGTCGCACCACCCGCAGCACGGCTGCGGCAAACAAGACCGTTGATGTGAAGCCCGTGGCCAGCACCCCTGCTCCGGCGTCGACTCCCGCCAAGGCCTCCCCTGCGGCAACAACAGCCCGTCGCTCTTCGCCCACGACCACCCGTCGCAGCAGCGCCTCCAGCACAGGATCCGGTGGTGGATCAGCTGTGGCTAAACCCGCTGCTATGCCTTCCCCAAAAGTCCCCGGTGTGGCCTTGGGCTTGATCGAGACCCGCGGCATGGTTCCTGCTATCGAGGCAGCCGATGCGATGACCAAGGCTGCGGAAGTCACCCTGATCTGCCGTGAATACGTCGGTGGTGGTTACGTCACGGTGATGGTGCGTGGTGAAACCGGTGCCGTGAATGCCGCTGTGCGTGCCGGAGCTGATGCCTGCGAGCGGGTCGGTGATGGCCTCGTTGCCGCTCACATCATTGCCCGCCCCCACAACGAAGTGGAACCAGTGTTGGCCGGCAGTGGCGCAGCCCGCCGTAGCTGAAGGTCAAAAAGCCACCTCATTGCCGTTCACAAAGAGCCCTTTTGCTGATGATCGGCTCTTAGATTCGCCGGCCATCTAGCGACAAGCTCGATCATCATTCCGCTCGCTGTTTTGACTCCGGAGCTTTCGCTACCTCAGCAGACCGCCTGGTTGATCCCGCTCTATGGGTTCATCGGGATGTTGGTCTCTTTGCCGTGGGCCTGTGGCTGGTTCAGGCGTGATGCGCATCGACCGGCGGCGTATCTGAATATTTTCCTGACGCTGGTGGCCTTCGTTCACGGAAGCCTGATCCTGCAGGAGGTGTACCAATCGGGGCCAGTGGATCTGGCCTTCCCTTGGCTCACTGTGGCGGATCTGGAGCTGGATATCAGCTTCAGTCTTTCGCTTACCAATTTGGTGGCCTTGGAACTGATCACGGGCCTCAGCTTGCTGTCCCAGGTGTATTCCCTGGGATACATGGACAAGGAGTGGGCTTTGGCCCGCTTCTTTGCACTGCTCGGATTTTTTGAGGGGGCGATGAGCGGCGTTGTGCTCAGTGACTCCCTGTTCCAGAGCTATTTCTTGCTGGAGATGCTGACCCTCTCCACCTATCTGTTGGTGGGCTTCTGGTATGCCCAACCCCTGGTGGTGACCGCTGCCCGGGATGCCTTCCTCACCAAGCGCGTTGGTGATGTGCTGCTGCTGATGGGTGTGGTGGCGCTCTGCAGCTACTCCGGTGTGATGGGGTTCAACGACCTCTATGCCTGGGCCGCCCAGGACACCCTCTCTCCTCTGGCTGCGACTCTGTTGGGTTTGGGCCTGGTTGCCGGTCCGACGGGCAAATGTGCCCAGTTCCCCATGCACCTCTGGCTGGACGAAGCCATGGAGGGCCCGAATCCCGCCTCGATTCTCCGCAATTCGGTGGTGGTGACCTGCGGCGCGATTGTGCTGTTGAAGGTGATGCCGATCCTGCAGCTCTCTCCCATCGCTATCGGCGTGATGCTCGTGATCGGCAGCATCAGTGCGATCGGCGGCTCCCTGGTGGCCCTGGCTCAGGTCGACATCAAACGAACCCTGTCGTACTCCACGACGGCCCATATGGGGCTGGTCTTCATCGCCATTGCGCTGCAGATCCCGGTGCTGGCCCTGTTGCTCCTGTTCACCCATGCCGTCTCCAAAGCTCTGCTGTCGATGAGCATTGGTGGGGTGATTGCCTCCACCAACTGTCAGGACATCACCGAGCTGGGTGGCCTTGGCAGCCGGATGCCTGCCACCACCACAGCCTTCCTCGTGGGGGGTGCCGGTTTAGTGGGCTTCCTGCCCCTGGGTGGTTTCCTGGCGCTTGCTCAGTCGATTGAGTTGCTGAGCGTGCGCTCTGTGCCGTTCATGGCCGTGTTCCTACTGACTAATGCCCTTACTGCCGTTGGGTTGGTGCGGGTGTTCCGCCATGTGTTCATGGGCAATGCATTGATCAAGTCCCGCCGGGCTGCCGAGGTGAACTGGCAGATGGCTCTGCCGATGGTGGCGCTCACCGTGATTGTGCTGATCACTCCGCTCCTTTTGGTGCGGCTTGAATCCCTCGATGGTTTGCTGGCTTTCCCCCTCTGGGCAGCAGCTCTGGTGGTGGGAAGCGGACTGCTGGGCCTCCTTGCCGGCGCCGTGCTCCCCTTGAGCAAGGCCTGGTCCCGCTCGCTGAATCCGGTGCTGCGCTGGTGGCAGGACCTGCTGGCCTACGACTTCTACACCGAGCGCTTCTATCGGCTCACCATCGTCAACGTGGTGGCTGGCTTCTCTCGCCTGGCCTCCTGGTTCGACCGAAATGTGGTGGATGGTCTTCTCAATGGGGTGGCTCGTTTCTCACTGGCCAGTGCTGACAGCCTCAAGCTCAGCGTCAGCGGCCAGAGCCAGTCGTATGTGCTGACCGTGCTCCTGGCCATCGTTCTTTTCCTCACCGCGGTGAGCTGGTTCCTCACCTGATCGCCCCGAGATGCTTCTTTCCCTCCTGCTTCTGATTCCCTTCCTCGGGGCTCTGGCTCTGATCCTCTGGCCGGGATCCCCGTCCAGTGCACGCTTGCGCGATGTCTCCATCGTGCTGCTGGTGATGCAGTGCCTGGCGAGCTTTGCCCTGCTGTTGCCCTTCGATGCAGCCGATGCTGGTTTGCAGTTGGTGGAACAGGCCCGCTGGGTGCATGCCATTGGGCTTGATTACGCCTTGGCTCTGGATGGTCTGTCGTTACCGCTGGTGCTGATGAACGGGGTGCTCTGCCTCGTGGCGGCCATTGCGTCGCGCACGATCGAGAACCGACCCCGGGTTTACTTCGCCCTGCTGCTGGTGATTTCTGGAGCGGTGAATGGGGCCTTCCTGGCCCAGAACCTGCTGCTCTTCTTCTTGTTTTACGAACTGGAACTCATCCCCCTCTGGATGTTGATCGCCGTTTGGGGCGGTTCTAATCGTGCCTACGCCGCCACCAAGTTCCTCATCGTGACGGCCGTTTCAGGCGTTCTGATTCTCGGCGCGTTCCTCGGCATTGCGTTTGTCACTGGAACCATGGACTTCAGTCTGCGGCCGATCCTGGCCGGTGAACTGGGCATGACCACCCAGCTGGTGCTGATGGGCGCTCTGCTGATCGGCTTCGGCATCAAGATTCCACTTTTCCCCTTCCACACCTGGCTGCCGGATGCCCACACCGAGGCCTCCACGCCGGTGTCCGTTCTTCTGGCCGGCGTGCTGCTCAAGCTGGGCACCTATGGGCTGCTCCGTTTCTGCCTTGGCTTGTTCCCCGATGCATGGCAGGTGGCTGCTCCCTGGCTGGCCGGCTGGGCCGCGATCTCGGTGCTCTACGGATCCCTGGCAGCGATTGCCCAGACCGACATGAAGCGCATGGTGGCCTACAGCTCTGTTGGACACATGGGCTACGTGCTGCTTGCCGCCGCCGCCGCTACGCCGCTCGGGTTGATGGGAGCCCTCTTCCAGATGGTCAGCCATGGCCTGATCTCCGGGGTGCTCTTCCTGGTGGTGGGTGTGGTTTATGCCCAGACCGGCACCCGCGACCTCAACGTGTTGCGTGGTCTGCTCAATCCCCAGCGCGGCCTTCCGCTGACTGGATCTCTGATGATTGTCGGCGTGATGGCCAGTGCCGGAATTCCCGGCATGGCCGGCTTCATTTCCGAATTCCTGATTTTCCGCGGCAGCCTGCAACCCTTCCCCCTGGCCACGCTGCTTTCAATGGTGGGATCGGGCCTGACGGCGGTGTACTTCCTGCTGTTGGTGAACCGCGCCTTCTTTGGTCGCCTCGCGATCGCCCCAGGCGAGGTGGTGAATCCCCGTATCCTCGATCGCGTGGCGCTGCGGGAGCAGGCTCCGGCCATCGCCCTCAGCCTCGGTGTGCTGGTGCTTGGCCTTGCTCCGGAGCTGCTCTCGAACCTCAGTGAGGCGGCCACCACGGGCCTCAGCCTGATCACTGGAGATCTGTCATGACCCCGACATCCGCATCCCCCGTTCAACCCCCAGTGCTTCCTGATCAGGAGGAGTTGATCCGTCGTTTGCTCAGCGATGCACCGCTGCTCAAGGACACCCCCGACCATCTGCTGCAGGTGGTGAATGTGCTCGAGAGCTATGGCCTGGTTCTCGATGCCTACAGCAAGAACCTGGTGGACCAGGGCGAGCAGCAGATGCTCAATCCCTTCCCGGTGTTCCGCTTTTTCCACGAGGGCTTCAGCCTCAAGCGCCTCTGGACCCATCTGATGGGGGATCGGATCAACTTCGAGTACGCGGAGTACTGCCAGAAGGCGATGTTCTGGCATGGCACCGGTGGGCTCGATGCTTATCTCGACACGCCTGAATTTGCCGAGGCCTGCCAGCGGATCATCAAGTGCAAGTCGGCTCGCGACCCTTTGCTGGCCCTGAACAACCGCCTCTATCCCGACTTCGCGCCTGAGGCCATTCGCTCGCTCACCACGATCTACTGCCTCGGCTTGTTTTGGCGGGTGATGAGTGACATCTTTGTCGACCTAGCCCGTCGCTACGCGATCAAGGAAGTCACCTGCGTTAACGATGTGGTGCATCACATCCGTGATGGCTTGGTGGCGGCGGCGGGAAGCCCGATTGAGTACAAGGTGTCGATCGGTGGTGAAGAGATCTGGGTTCTCCCCCCGGAGGCAGGTCTCACCTTCTTGGTGGATGTGGCGGTGCCCTACGTGGAGGCTGTTTTTTTCCGCGGCATGCCCTTCCTGGGCACGGTGTCATACAACGCCCAGGCCCGGCAGATCTCACCGGACATCAGTGATTTCAAGTACGGCGCCCTTTACGCCGATCCGATTCCCAGCATGGGTGCGGGGATTCCCCCGAGCCTCTGCATGCAGGACATGTACCGCCACCTACCCGAAGAACTGAGCCTTTGGTACGACGACAACGGCCGTGGGCAGACCGATGTGCACGTTCAGATCTGCATCAGCTTCCAGAAGTCGATGTTCTGCGTCACCAATGCCGCCATCGCCGGAACGATGCCGCATCCGCTGGATTCCGATGATCCCGAGCAGCAGGCCGCCAATCGGGCCTACGCCGAGGCCTGGTCTGGGCGCCTGATGGGCTGTCAGCGGGTGGCGCTCCTCTAGGTTTTCAGCAGGTTCAGGCTGAACGGGGGCTCTGATGAATCAGTGGCAAGAGCGGAAACGGCCCGTATGCCTCGAGTGTCGTTTCGAGTTCGACAGCTACGA
The DNA here is from genome assembly GCF_020514235.1 of Synechococcus sp. MU1617. Classification (NCBI taxonomy): domain Bacteria; kingdom Bacillati; phylum Cyanobacteriota; class Cyanophyceae; order Synechococcales; family Synechococcaceae; genus Synechococcus; species Synechococcus sp. MU1617. The sequence goes on along the minus strand of NZ_VTLB01000008.1, from coordinate 11,547 downwards.
CGCCACCCGCGATTTTCTCGACAAGCTTGGCGAGCACAGCGAGGCGACCCAGCGCTTTCCTGATATCAGCTTCGGGCGCACCTACGTGAACATCACGATCCGGCCGGAGGATGACGGCCCGGAGGCCCAGCTGAGTGAAGCCGATCGCGCCTTTACCGCAGAGATCGATGCCCTCCTCGGTTGATCTGGCTTCGGCCTACGCCGATTCCGGCGTGGCTGAGGTGTTGGACCAACTGGACCGTGAACTGATCGGCCTGGCGCCGGTGAAGACGCGGATTCGTGAGATCGCTGCCCTGTTGCTGGTGGATCAGGCGCGGCAGCAACTGGAGTTGCCCAGCACCGCGCCCAGTTTGCACATGTCGTTCACCGGCCATCCCGGTACTGGTAAGACCACCGTGGCGCAGCGGATGTCGCAAATCCTGCATCGTCTGGGCTACCTGCGCAAAGGCCATGTGGTGACGGCCACCCGCGACGATCTCGTGGGTCAGTACGTGGGGCACACCGCCCCTAAAACTAAGGAGATGATCAAGCGCGCCCAGGGTGGCGTGCTGTTCATCGATGAGGCCTATTACCTCTACAAACCAGACAACGAGCGCGATTACGGCGCCGAGGCCATTGAAATTCTCCTGCAGGAGATGGAGAGCCGGCGCAGCGACGTGGTGGTGATCTTCGCGGGCTATAGGGATCGGATGGAGACCTTCTACAGCTCCAATCCAGGCCTGTCCTCAAGGGTCGCGCACCATCTCGATTTCCCCGACTACAGCGACGACGAGTTGATGGCGATCGCAGGCCTGCTCCTCGAGGCCCAGCACTATCAGTTCAGTGCCAAGGCCGAGACAGCTTTCTTCGAGTACGTCTCGCGCCGGCGTCAGCTGCCTTTTTTCGCCAATGCGCGCTCGGTTCGCAATGCCTTGGACCGGGCCCGTCTGCGCCAGGCCAACCGGTTGTTTTCGCGGATGGGGGAAGCCCTCACCAAGCAGGATCTCACCACGCTTGAGGAAGCGGACATCCGGGCCAGCCGTGTGTTCAACGGCGAAGTGGAGGGCCACCATCCAGCTCAGCACGGCACCTGATCAGGTGCGCCATGCCGAGGCCCACCAGCAGGCCTGCTGTGCCGTGGCCCTGCAGAAGGGCAACCCCGAGCACAAGAACCGCCAAGGGTGCAGGAAGCACGGAGCGGTACAACGCACCTGTGAGGGCGCCGCACCAGCTGCCAAGGCTGCCCAGATCCGGCAGCAGCAGGTGGAGTCCCATCCCAAGTGCGCAGGCGACTAGGAACAAGGGGAAGAACACCCCTCCGCGCCAGCCGGTTTCCAGGCAAAGGCCGAGCATCAGCAGTTTCACGATCGCGGAGAGGAGTAGGACCCAGGCCTCACTTGAGTTCTGGCCTTCCAGCAGGGGCTGCAGCTGGTCTTCCCCGGCGAAGGGAACCAACGGCAACCAGTGCATGCAGGCCCCCAGCAGCAAACCGGTCAGCAGCGGCCACCAGGGCCATCGGGCCAGGAGTTGGCGCTGTTCCAGCCAGCCTTGCCAGCGCAGCAGCAGCCAACCCAGTCCGCAGCCGATTACTCCACCCAGTGCGCCTGCGCTCAGGGTGCCGAGGTCTTCCCCCAGGCTGCTGGGCCAGATGTAGGGGAGCCGTTGGAGCGATCCGCCGCTGGCGGCACCGATGCCATGAAATGCAGCAAAACCAGCTAGGCCGCCGAGGCTGCCAGGCAGCCAGCGGTCGAGGAAAGTTTGTCTTCTGTTCGGTTGGGGGGCTTCGCCAACAACAGCCCCCCCCAGCAGTGGAGCTCCGAAAAAGGCGAGGCTCCCTGCCACTGTTGCCTCCTGAAGCTTCTGGTCACGACCACGCCAGATCCGTTGGCTGATCAGTGCGGCCATGCGGCTCATTAGGGCCTCCGGCCCGACGGCACCTCCACCGATCTGGGCCAAGGCCGCTCCAAGAAGGCCGCGAGTTTCATCGCGTTTCGGAGCCTGGTCTGGATCACGCAGATCACTCAGGGTGTCGCGCAGCTCAGGCAGCAAGGTTGAGGGGCCCGGGCGATGCAGCAGCGACAAGATCAAGCCGCTGCCGCCGCAGATCAGCAGCGACCAGCCCAGGGGAAGGCCGCGATCCAAGCCCTCGAGCACCGGATCTCCCCAGAGCAGCTGGCTCAATCCGCCGATCCAACCCATCACAACGGCTACACCGGCGCCGCTTAAGGCTCCGGTGAGCAGGGCCATCAGGCTGAGGCGAAAGGGAGTCACCAGTGCGGGTCGGTGGCGAATTCAACGTTGAGTTTCGCTGATTTCGAAGCCGGGACGGTGCTGATGCAGGCGCGCACCGTCTTGCCGTTCACGTCGATCTCGCATGCCCCGCAGCTGCCTCCCAGGCAACCGGTGGGAATGCTGATGCCCGCTTCACTGGCGGCCACCAACCAGTCCTGGCCAATGGTTTCGTGGGTTATGCGCCCATCGGGCCAGCGCACAGGAATCGAAGTCATGGCTGGAGCAATGGAGCGAGGTTCACATGCTGCTCGAAGGCATCGGCCAGGCGATCGAGCAACAGATCACGGTGGGCGCTGTGGTTTTTGGGATCGTTGGCTAAGGGTTGCAGCCCCCGTTGATCGCGAAGGCGGTTGAGCCAGGCCCGTCGCCAGGGGCCGTTGTCGAGCAAGCCGTGCAGGTAGGTGCCCACCACGCTCGACCCCTTGGGGCCGAGAGCCCACCAACCCAAACCAGGGTCGCTGCTTAGGGGCTGAAGACCGGGGTCTGGGGTGGTGGTTCCGTAGTGCAGTTCAAATCCGCTCAGCGGTGTCTCCATGGGCCAGAGGCCATCGATGCTGCGCTGGCTCAGTCGTTTTGTTCCGCTGAAGGTGGTCTCCAGGGGCAGGAGTCCCAAGCCGTTCTGGGGCCCCCTCTGATCCGTACCCTCCAGTCCCTCCGGATCGCTCAAGGTTCTGCCCAGCATCTGCATCCCGCCGCAGATGCCCAATACGGATCCACCAGCGCGGGCGTAGGTCCGGAGTTGATCGGCCAGTCCACAGTTGTTCAACGCCTCCAGATCCCGCAGCGTCTGCTTGCTCCCAGGAAGAATTACGGCATCTGGCTCCCCCAGGGGTTCCCCGGTTTGAATCCAGCGCAGCCTCAGGCTGGATTCGGCTTCGAGCGGATCGAGATCGGAAAAGTTGCTCAAAGAGGGCAACCTCAGCACTGCGATCTCCAGATCCGTTGCTCCGCGGGTGGGTTTGCGTTCCAGAAGATCGAGGGAATCTTCCGGTGGAAACAGCTCGTTGAGCCAGGGCATCACCCCCAGCACCGGTACCCCGGTGTTGGCTTCCAGCCAGCGGCGACCCTCATCAAACAGCTCCCGACGGCCGCGGAAGCGGTTGATCAGGATGCCTTTGATCAGCGGGCGCTCCACCGGGCGCAGCAAAGCGAGCGTCCCAACGATCTGGGCAAAGACGCCGCCGCGCTCAATGTCGGCCACCAGCAGGCAGTTGGCCCGCAGGTACTGGGCCAGGCGCAGGTTGGTGAGGTCACGGCGTTGCAGGTTCACTTCCACCGGGCTTCCCGCCCCCTCCAGCACCAGCCGGCCTTGGGGCCATTGCTGCTGAAGCTGCATCAGCCCGCTGCGGATCGCCTGCCAACCGGGGCGGAACCAGTCGCGGTAGTAGTGCTCGGCGCGGGCGATCCCCACGCTTTGGCCTCCATGGATCACCTCACTGGTGCTGTCTCCCCGGGGTTTCAGCAGCACGGGATTCATGGCGCAGCAGGGTTCAAGACCCGCCGCCCAGGCTTGCATGGCCTGGGAGTAGGCCATCTCGCCGCCGTCGACATCAACCCAGGCGTTGTTGCTCATGTTCTGGCCCTTGAAGGGCAGAGCCTGTTCTCCCCGGCGTTGGAGCACCCGGCACAATGCTGCCGTCATCAGCGATTTGCCGGCACCGCTGGAGGTGCCCAACACCATCAGGGGCCGCGGCGTGGTTTGGATCACAGCGGCCAGTGCCGACGCAGGCTGTGACGCAGACGCTCCAGCACCGGAATCGAACGCTGCAGGAGTGCAGGGTCGTCATCCAGAAGTTGTCGACCCAGGGGGGTGAGCCTGAAGCGGCTGGTCAGCCCCTGGCCATCCACTTCGCGGCGCAGCACGCCCACGCTGATCAGCCAACGCAGGTCGTCCTCGAGGGCTTCGCTGTTGCGGAACCAGCGTGTCTTGCGGTTGTAGCGGCTGGGTTCGCTCCAGAGGTCTCCTGCATCCAAGCCTTGCTGCTGAAGATCCCGGTAGAGGGCTTCAGAGAAGGGCAGGCATCCCATGGCCCGGCAAGCCCGGTCACGGCTGCGTCGATCCAGTAGTTCGGTGGGGTGAGCGATGGCGAAGCCTCCCGTCCCTGGCAGCCTACGGAGCGTTGTTCTGCGGTGTGTTCCCGTGCTCATGCTTGCTTCCGCCTCGCCGGCGCGGCGCCGCTTGCTTGAGCAAGCGGGAGTGCAGCATCAGGTGCGCGTCAGCGGTGTGGATGAGGACCAGATCCAGCATGCAGATCCGGTAGAGCTGGTGAAATTGCTGGCTCAGGCCAAGGCCACGGCTGTTGCCCAGACGCTTGATCCTGTGGGCGATGCTGAGATCACGGCCGTGCTGGGCTGTGATTCCGTGCTCAGTTTTGAAGGGCAGGTGTTCGGCAAGCCCTCGGGGCCAGCCGAAGCGATGGAGCGTTGGCAGCGGATGGCTGGCGGCTGTGGATCTCTGCTGACGGGCCATTGCCTGATCCGTCGCGGACAACCTGAGGCATTGGCGTGCGTGGAAACGCTGGTGCGCTTTGCGTCGCTCAGCCAGGCAGAGATCGATGCCTATGTGGCCAGTGGTGAGCCGCTGCAATGTGCCGGGGGGTTTGCCCTCGAGGGCCGCGGCGGCCTCTGCATCGATGGCTTGGATGGCTGTTATTCCAACGTGATCGGCTTGAGCCTTCCTTGGTTGCGTCAGCATCTTTCTGCTTTGACTTAATGCAGCAGCAGATTTCGCGTTCCCGAGATCGCTTGCATGGCGAGGAGTAAAGCCACCAGCAGGTTGCTGCTGATGTGAATGCGCCTGGCCTTCACGGAATGACCAATCAAGGGCTGCAGCGCTGTTGAGCTCAGCAACAGGGTGGTGAGCAACATCCCCATCCAGAAATGGGATTGCCAGAACAAGGGGCTCCAGGGAACATCGCTGAACCGCTCCACGGCGGGTTGCAGCCCCAGCAAAAGCAGGCCGCCTGCAGCGGCGACAGCCCAGAGAAAGCGCTGCCAGACCATTCGGGTCGCCAGCAGGCGTCCGAAGCTGACCATCACAGCACTGCCGGTGACGACCAGACCCAGGGGATGGCTGCTCCAGAGGCTGTGGCCGAGGCCGATCAGCACCGCCACCAGCACCCCGCCGGTAACCCAGGCTCCGTGTTGCGCGTGCTCCACCGGCACCGTGTCGGCGATTGGGTTGATCTTCAATCGTTTCTCCCGCGCCAGGATTCCCAGCCGGATCGTGGCGCCCACCACCGGGTAGACGAACAGGATCATCAGCACGGGGTGGATCAATCCGAGCCAGTCGTGGCTGGTGAGCGACTGCAGTGCCTGGGGATCAACCAAAAAAAAACGCAACCCTGAACCCAGGGTTGCGCATCGTGGGGATTTGAACTGCGGATCTGGATCAGACCTTTCTGGAGTAGTACTCCACCACCAGCAGTTCGTTGATTTCCAGGGCAACCCATTCGCGTTCGCAACGGGCGGTGACCTTGGCGCTCAGCTTGGACTTGTCCAGCTCGAGGTGGCTGGGCACGTTGGCCAGACCAGGGAACTCGAGATTGGCTTCAGCCAGCTTTTTGCTGCATTTGCGCTCGCGGATGGCGATCACATCACCAGGCTTGCACTGGTAGCTGGCGATATCGGTCACACGACCGTTCACGGTGACGTGACCGTGGTTCACCAGCTGACGGGCGCCGGGCACGGTGGGACCGAAGCCGAGGCGGAAACAAACATTGTCGAGACGGTTCTCGAGCAGCTTGAGCAGGTTGGTTCCGGTGGAACCTTCCTGGGCGCGCGCTTTCTTCACGTAGCGCACGAGCTGACGCTCGGAGACGCCGTAGTTGAAGCGAAGCTTTTGCTTCTCTTCGAGACGGATCGCGTATTCAGAGCGCTTGCGACGGGCTTGGCCGTGCTGACCGGGGGGATAGGACCGTTTGGCGGCCTTCCGGGTGAGACCGGGGAGGTCTCCCAAGCGCCGCGTGATCCTCAGACGAGGGCCGCGGTAACGGGACATAGGTGGGAAGGTGTGTGTTGAGATCGTGCGGTTGTTGGGCATGCTGGAACCGAAAGAGTCCCAGGCATCTGCCGCGATGCACGAATCAACCACTCTATCTGGCGGCCCGATGGCCAAGCTGCGACAGGCGATTAATCATGCTCTGGCGGCTGTTCTCCTGGCCGGTATTGGTTTTTATCGGCGCTTCATCTCCCCGATGATCGGGCCCCGCTGTCGCTTCATGCCCACCTGCAGCGCCTACGGCCTGGAGGCCATCCAGAAGCATGGTCCCTGGAAGGGGGGCTGGCTCACCGTGAAAAGGCTGCTGCGCTGCCATCCGTTCACTCCCTGTGGCTGTGACCCGGTGCCCGATTGATGAAGCAGCTCACCCTATACAGCCGCGCCGGTTGCTGCCTCTGTGAAGGCTTGGAATCCCGCTTGCGTGCCCTCGATCTCTTGGGGCTGTCGATCGAGCTGACGGTGATTGATATCGACGCGACCGGCACCCCCCAGGAGCTGAAGGCCCGCTACGACCTCGAGGTGCCTGTGCTCGCTCTCGATGGATCTGAGCTCCCCCGGGTCTCCCCACGTCTTACGGGCGAGGGACTGTTGAATTGGTTGCAACGCTGTCTGTCCACGGCGCTCTGAACGGCTTAAAACTCCCCCATGCAGAGGGGAGATGGGATGACGCAGGCGTTGCATGCCCTGTTGAGTGATGCAGGCATCGCAGTGCCGCCTGGGCTGGTTAACCCTGGATTAGAGGCGATCACCACCGATTCCCGCCGCGTCGGCCCTGGAACCCTGTTTCTCGGACTCCCCGGCGAACGGGTGGATGGAGGCACGTTCTGGGCCCAAGCCCTTGAGGCCGGTGCCGCCGCTGCAGTGATTGGAGCTCAAGCTGCTGCCACACAACCGCCAGGTGCTGATGACCCGGTGGTGGTGATCCAGGAACCGGTGGCGCGTCGGATCGGTGAGATCGCAGCGGCCTACTGGGATCACCCCTGCAGGCGTATGGCCCTGATTGGTGTGACCGGCACCAACGGCAAAACCACCACAACCCATTTGATTGAGCATCTGGCTGCTTCGTCCGGCCAAGCCGTGGGCTTGTTCGGCACGTTGGTGAACCGCTGGCCGGGCCACAGCATCACGGCCACCCACACCACGGCCTTTGCCGATCTCCTTCAGGGGCAACTTGCCGAGGCGGTCTCCGCCGGCTGTGGCCTGGCGGCGATGGAGGTGAGTTCCCACGCTCTGGCGCAACAGCGGGTGGCGGGCTGCCGCTTCGCGGGAGCCGTGTTCACCAACCTCACCCAGGACCACCTCGACTACCACGCCTCGATGGAGGACTACTTCGAGGCGAAGGCGTCGCTGTTTGCGGATCCTCTGTTGTTGGAAGGCGATGCGCGATCGGTGGTCAACAGTGATGACCCCTGGGGGGCGCGGTTGGCTGAACGGCTAGGCGCCGCCTGTTGGCGCAGTTCGCTTGAGGATCCATCGGCTGAGTTGCGCATGAGCGATTTGCAGATGACGGCCGCTGGGGTGGAAGGTCGCTTGATCAGCCCTGTTGGCGAGGGCCGTTTTCGTTCGCCCTTGTTGGGTCGCTTCAACTTGATGAACCTGCTGCAGGCGGTTGGGGTGCTGCTTCAGCAGCAGTTGCCTTTGCCGGTGCTGCTGGAGGCCATCGGCCGATTCGGTGGCGTGCCGGGCCGGATGGAGCGGGTGATTTTGAACGGTGTGGATGCAGCGAATTTGCCTCCGGTGCTCGTGGATTACGCCCACACGCCCGATGGCTTGAGTAACGCTCTTTCAGCAGCGCGTCCGTTCTGCACCGGGCGGCTGATCTGCGTGTTCGGTTGCGGTGGTGATCGGGATCGGGGCAAGCGTCCGCAGATGGCGGCGATTGCGTCACGCCTGGCTGACCGCGTGGTGGTCACCTCCGACAACCCCCGCACCGAGGATCCTCAGCAGATCCTGGATGACGTGGTGGCGGGGATTCCGGACGGAATCGATCTCATTGTGGAGGGCGATCGGGCCAGTGCGATCGCCTCAGCTATCGCAGAGGCTGAGGCCGATGATCTGGTGCTGGTGGCCGGTAAGGGGCACGAGGATTACCAGATTCTCGGCACTGAGAAGGTGCACTTTGATGATCGCGAGGAAGCTGAACGCGCCCTGCGTTTGAGGTTGTTTTGAAGCTGGTTGCTCCAGGCGGTTGATCTGAGCCGATCAAAGGGTGCTGATCGCTGCCACTAGGGCGTTGATGTCGTCGTCTGTGGTGCTGATGTGGGTGCAGGCCCTCAAGCAACTGGGGTCTGCCAGATCGCGAATCCAAAGCCCCTGGGCACCCAACTGCTTCACATGCTCTGCAGGGAGCACATCTCCGTTGATCTGAAAGCTCACCAGTCCGCTGGCGGGCGGCGCCTCCAGCAGGGGGGTGACGCCCGCTAGCCCCTGGAGTTCCTGCCAGAGCTTGCTGCTGAGGGTTCGGATGTGGTCCCAGCGTTGTTGGGCTGATCCAGCGTTCTCCAGCAGTTGCAGTGAGCTGCGCAGGCCGGCCATCAAGGGCACGCAGCTGGTGGCCACTTCAAAGCGGCGGCTGTCGTGGTGAAACAGATCGCTGCTGTTGAGATTGGCTTTGCTTTCATCGCGCAGGCTGCGCCAGCCGATCACGGTTGGAGCGGCCTCGGCAACGACACGCTCGGACAGCGCCACACCCCCCAGCCCTTCAGGCCCACAGGCCCACTTGTGCCCGGTGAACGCATAGATGTCTGCCGCGGCAGCGGCCTCTTCAATGGGGATCTGTCCGAAGCTTTGGGCGGCATCCACCAACAGAAAGGGCTGTTGGGGGTGTTGGTTGAGCTGATCGGCGACGGCGGCAATCGGCATCACCTGTCCGGTGTTCCAGAGCAGATGGCTCAGCACCACCAGGCGCGTGCGGGGGGTGAGGGTCTGCGTGATTACCTCGATTACGGCGGCATCGCACTGGGCTTGATCCCCCCGCACATGCTTTACCGGCAGCACGTCGATGGCGAGGTTCTGGCGCCGCGCCAGTTCAACGCAGGCGCTCACCACTCCGGGGTGTTCGCAGTCGCCGATCAGCAACCGGTCTCCTTCAGCAAAGGGAAGTCCCCACAGCGGCAGAACGCAGCCGCTGGTGACGTTCTCGGTGAGGGCAAGCCGATGGGGCGGAACACCGCAGCACTGGGCCAGAAGCCGCCGGGTGCTGTTCACCTCGCTGGCGATGTAGGGCCACACATCTGTGGTGAACGGCCCCAACTCCTGAATGCGCGCCCAGCTCGCGGTGATCGCCTCGAGGGATGGACTGGGCAACGGTCCCTGGCCGCCGTAGTTGAAGTACGTCTTGTTCTGCAGGGCAGGGCAGAGGTTTCGCATGGTCACGGCTGCCTGTGGTGGCTTTGCCGCCATGTTGCTGCAGGCATTCAGCGAGCTGTGCTGTGCAGCCCAATGAATGAGATGAGCAATGTGGCTCGCTTAAGCGGCCAAAGGATCCTGGAAGTTGTCACCCTCGAGGGAATTGTTCCCATCTTGGTTGCCATCGGAACCGATCACGCCGGAGGTCCCAGGTGCTTCGAGTGAGCCGACATAAGCGGGCTCAGACTCAATCGCGTTTTGCTCCTTGAAGGAGCTGTTATTCCAAGTGGAATTTTCACCCTGGCTATCGAGCTCATTCCAAGAGACTCTTTCAGATCCTTGGAAATTCTGATCACCTGTGTGCAGGGTCTTGCCCCAGTCATTGTCGAGGACAGCTAAGTCAGCGAGGTCGATCTTGCCGTTGAAATCAGCATCAACATCTTTGGCGAGCGATGCATCGACAATGCCGTTCCCATCAGCATCGGTTTCGTTGTCACCGGGGATGACTGTTTGCTGACGTGCAGCGCCAGCATTGAGGTAGGCAAGGTCTTTCATCGAAACCCGGCCGTCGTAGTTGAGGTCACCTTGGAAGGTGATCAGGTTGGAGGAACCTTTGCCTTCATTGGTGAAGATCTCTGATCCGTCGGCCTGGATGGAGACGATGCCATCAGAGAGATCAAGGACATTGCCAGCTGCACCGATGACCTTGATGTCGGTGGTGAGTGTGGTGGATTCACGGGCATCGCTGATAAAAACACCATCGATGAAAGACCCACTGGCAACGCTGGTCTGTGAGAAGTCAGCAGAAGCGAGGGTGGCGTTCTGGTTGTAGACCTCGCTGTAGTTGAGATTGTTGGCTTGGATGTTGCCGACGTTGAGCCAGTCGACGGATGTGGTGAGTGTGTCTCCTGAGCGGATCAAATTGGTAAACGTGGCATCAGCACCGATGACGCGCTGAGTGCCTAAGACGAGGCCATCACCAAGTTGCTCGAAGTTGATCTTGGCCTCATAAAGGGTGACGTCTTCACTGTCGACAGCCATGTAACCGCCGAGATCATTGAGAGTGACAATCTCGCGGTTCAGAAAATCAGTTGCATCAACAAAGTCTTTAGAGAAAACCGTCTCGTCGGCATTGGCAGATAGTGAGAAGGAAAGTGGGTTGGTGACGAGACTGCCGTCTGATTTTTTTTCGATTGTGGACAGAGCAGCCTCGTCAAAATCCAGGCTGATCGATGCGATCATTGCTTCTGAGGAGATGCTTTTCCCAGCGCCAAGTGCCGAAAGGCTCGCAGCTGCAAAGCGCAATGTGCCTGATTCGTTGTCAATTTCTACTGCATTTGCAATGGGTAATTCCCCGCCAATCCGGATGTCGGAAGCCTTGATGTCCTCGAAAAGAAGTGGATTAAAGTGTAGTGTTATGTCCGCCGATTCGATGTTGTAACCATTCTTCAGGGATTCGCCAGTGATCAAAAGTGAATAGCTGGAATCATGATCAACTGAATCGCCTAGCACGGCAACCTGAGGCAGGATCGAAGATTCGGACGTTAATAGAGCCTGAAGGCGTAATGCACGATCCCCCGGGTCAATGTCTTCGTTAAAGAGGTAGACGGAATCGTCGAATTGAATCCTGTCAACATTTCGCAATGTATCGGTTCCATAATAGGAATCATTTCTTACTACTTGGTAAAAATATCCATCAAGATCTCGAGATTTTGTGATTCTGTAGTCAGACATTACGCCATCGAGATTTAGTTCTTCAAAGCCAATGATGAGGTCATCGCCTGACTGATTGCCCTGTTCACCGGCTTGAGGAGTGATTAGATCCCCGTTGTAATCGAGGAAAGAGATCTGACCATCGAGGTCAATCCAGATGTCTTTGTCGTTGTAGTTGTAATCATCGAAGTAATAATCACCTTGTCCAGCGCCGG
>NZ_VTLB01000007.1 GCF_020514235.1 Synechococcus sp. MU1617 | reverse complement strand
GGGATCGCTCCCTCTTGGTCTTGTAAGTCGCCGCAGACACATCAAGACTTTCGCCTCAAGCGCTTCGGCTTGCGCAACAGCCTCTCGGCTCCCGCGCAAGACAAAACCATAACACCACAACCTTCACACATGCAATAGCGACATTTCAGCGCTGCACCAGAGCCTCTCCCCAGGGAAGAAAACGCGCCAAATGGGCCCATGAACCGGCCGCCAACATCGGGAATCCGCGTTCAGCGACGTCTTCTCCCGGGGAGAGCTGCGCAGGATCCGCATCCAACCAGCGGATCGGACAGCCCAGTTCATCAAGCACCAACCATGCCGCCGCAAGATCCCAGATTTTGGGCGTGGCCTCCAGTGAAGCGATGGTCTGACCCATCGCAACACTCACCAAATTGAGGCTGGCAACACCCAGCAGACGAATCTTTCCTGGGAAGCGCTGATCAGGTTTGCGCTGCAGGACACGAATCGAGCGGCTGCAGAGCGAAACACAAGCACTGGTGGCCAAGGCTCGGGTCTCCGAAGTGAGCGATTGATTGTTTCGCGTGGCACCGCGTCCACGCAAAGCGACAAAGCGTTGGTCAAGCGCTGGCACATCCAGGAAAACCTCACTGGGACGACCATCGACGAAGCGCGCCACCGAAATCGCCCAGTAGGGAATGCCGGCCGCAAAGTTGGTGGTTCCATCCAGGGGATCCACCACCCAATAAGCCCGAGTCGTGGGAACTGTTTTTGATCCCTCCTCACTGAGGACACCCTCCCCAGGGGCGATGCTGGCCAACCCCTCCACCAAGGCTCCATCACTCCAGCGATCGCAGTCGGTAATTAACGAACCATCAGGCTTCACATCCGAGCTGATCCGACCAAAGTCCTGCAGCTGACGAGCACGAATGCGATCCAGCAACAGATGAACAGCGCCCAGTTGATCGTCACTGAGCACCAACGTCACCACAGAGGCTGAACAGGACTGCTATCAGTTTGAGTCACCGACGAGCCGACAGACGCGATCGATGGGCAGGCGGCCTTGAGTGGCGTTGGCTCAATCGGAATGGGTTCTTGATCAGGTTCCTGCTTGGTTCCCGACAGTGAGACTGCGTTACAGGCAATCAAGGCATCCAGGCCTGTGCGCCGCTGCAGCTGCGCCAGGCTGCTGTTGTAATCCTTGATCGCACGGGCGTATTTCAACTCTGCTTGGGTGAGATCACGCTGGTTGTTGACCACCTCTCTTTGGACGCCAACACCTGCCTGAACCCTCAGGTTCGAGAGGCGCAGTGATTCGCGTGATGAAAGAACCTCGATCGCTGTGGTGTCGATGCTCTGGATTGCCGAACGCAAGCCAAAGAAGCTTTCCTCCACTTCAAGCCGGATCCGATCACGGGTTCTTGCAAAGTTGAAGCGACTCTCTTCAGCGGCCTGTTTGGCACGCCGATAGTCAGCACGAGCGCGACCACCATCAAACAAGCGCCAGCTCGCCCTGAGCGACGTACTGTTCTGCACCCCATAGGTGAAATCACCCATATCGATGTCACTCAGCGACGTCTGACCGCTCTGTCCTTCTGAGCGGGACGCCGTGGTGGAGTTCACAAAGCGAAGAACAGGCTGAACAGCGGCCAGAGAGGCATTGGCCTGGCTGTTATTGATCGAAATATCAAGAATGAGCTGATCTAGCTCTTCGCGGTAGTTGTAGGCAGCAACGATGCTTTCCTGCAATGAAGGCTCCCAGAGCCCCAAAGGACGTGCGGGCGTTGCAGCCGTCGGTGTGACGTCCTGAGGAAGGTCAAGCGAAGCAGCGAGATTGCGGCGCCGAAGATCTTGAAGTCCAAGATTTGTCGTCAGAGTGTTGCGATCACGCGCGAGTTGGGTTTCAGCTTCCAGAACCTCTAGCTTCGTGTTCACGCCTGCATTGAAGCGCGCCCTGGCATCTCGGTAGCTGACTAATGATGCTTTGACAGAAGCCTGGCCAATGCGCACCCCTTCATCGGCTTGCTGCAGATCGAAGTAAGCCTGCTGCGCCTCCAAACGAAGATCACGAAGGGCGATCAAGTAGGCATCCCCGGCTCGCTCAAACCGATCCCGAGCTGCCGCAATTTCAGGAACCCGGGCCGGATTGATCAAATCCCAGCTCACCTGAAGGCTGACGTTGGCGCGCCACTCGCGGCCATAGCGCTCGTTGTATCCATCTCGTGTCTCAGGACGGGTTATCTCCTCACCAGTTGCGGGGTTGATCTGACCCGTGGGTTTCTGCACGACCCGATCGGGGACGAAGTCTGGATTTCGGTAGGAGTACGACTTGAAATATTCGGGGAGTCCGCTGGCCGAAAGGTCGACGGTGGGATACCACGAAGCAATGGCTGCACGCAGTGCAGATTTGGCCTGATCCACCTGACTGGCCGCAGCTTTGAGCTTCGGGCTGTTGAACTCCGCCAGCTGTACGGCTTCTTCGAGCGTGAGCGGGCGCAGCTCATGGATGCGCACCTGAGACGGCGCATCGGGGAGAGCCAGGCTTGGGGGAGCAACCAGCGGTTGGAGGGATGCAGGCAAAGCATCCATTGCTGGAGCCATCGCAGAGGGGTCTGCCTTGGGACGAGCACCCTTCAGATCAATCGCATCCGGGAGCGTTGCCTGGTCGACCAAGACCGACTCAGACTGCGCAGTCTCCTGGCTGAGCGCAGAGGGAACACCGGTGGAAACGACACCCGCAACGAGACAGATACCCGCAGTGATCCGGCGCACAGCAATCAAAAACCTTTGACGGAGCTTAGGGACTTTTTCCTACGACACCCAAAACTGAGTCCACGACGTCAGCCGCCCCATGAACGATCTGAATGGGGACCGGAAGCTGCGCGGCGAGGGCTTCCAGGGTCATGTCATCCAGGAAGACGGGCTCCCCCTGTCGCAGCATCACCGACGGGAGCAGCAGCTCATCGCCCAGCTCTTGGCCCTTGAGGCCAGTGAGCAGATCCTGTCCCGTCAACAGTCCGGTCACCACCTGCTCCTGCCCCCAATAGGGACTCGGCAACCCGATCAGATGAAACTCGACGCCATCAACAGCATTCAGCCGTTCAGCCACAGGCTGCAACGCCTGAGCCACGATTTGTCCGACCACCCAGCTGCAACGACGGGGCCCAGGGACGACGCTGGGCAAATCCTCAGTTGCAGCATCCAACGCTTCAAGGAAGGCACGGATGCTGCCCACGCCATTTTCCTGCTGCGGGAGATCCTCGTAGTTATCCCGGGGAGGCAAAGGCAATCCCGCCACCAGGTACCACTCATCGGAGAGCCAAGCAAAACGGGTGCCCAATACTTCCTGGAAGTGCTGCTGCATGGGTTCCACCTGAGCAATCACCCTGCGGGCGCAGTCCGGATCCACAGGAACCAAGCCGTCGTCCGCTGGCCTGAAGCGGGTGAGCCCCACCGGCACCACCGCCGCAGACAGCACCGCCGGCCAGGGGCCTGCCGCGAAGGCGGCGAGGTCATTCAGCGTTCTCTCCAGGGCAGGACCGTCGTTCAGCCCTGGGCAAACGACCACCTGGGCATGGATCTGCAAATCACGCTGGTCAAACCAGGCGAGCTGGTCCATCACCTGGGCAGCACGCGGATTCACCAGCAGTCGTGAGCGCAGCTCGGGATCCGTTGCATGCACCGAAACAAACAAAGGCGATAAGCGCTGCTCCTCAATCCGCTGCCAGTCGGCCTCGCCCAGGTTGGTGAGCGTCAGATAGGAGCCATAAAGAAAACTCAGCCGGTAATCGTCGTCTTTGAGATACAGGCTGTCGCGCCGCCCAGGGGGCTGCTGATCAATGAAACAGAACGGACAGTTGTTGTTGCACTGGCGCAAGCCATCAAAAAGAGCCTCGGTGAAGGCCAGCCCAAGGCCGTCATCGGCATCTTTTTCAAGCTCCACCTGATGCAGCGCACCTTTTGCATCACGCACCTCAAGGCAAAGCTCCTCCTCCACGCAGAGGTAGCGGTAATCGATCAGATCGCGTGGGCGAATGCCATTGATGCTGAGCAACTGATCGCCCGGCTCAAAACCCAGCTCCTCCCCAATCGAGCCGGACTCCACGGACGCCACGACCGCTGGCTGCGGTTGACGACCTTTGCTAGTTGGATCCAGAGCTGCAACAGCAACCCCGGCGGATGGCTCATTCCACACAAGCCGACTTCATCTGAACTCAGTGTGCGCCGTAAACGCCCCACCAGACCAGAAGCAGCAGCCCGAAGAGCAGCCGGTAGGCGACAAAGAGCCAGGTGCTGTTGCGCTGCAGGAAGTTCAGCAACCAATCGATCGCCAGCCACGACACCACTGCAGCCGAACCAATTCCGACCAGCAACGGAAGGGGACCGGTGCCAGGGCTAGCGGTCAGAGCATCCTTGAGCTCCACCAGACCCGCGATGGTGATGGCGGGAATACCCAAAAGGAAGGAAAACCGGGCTGCATCAGCACGCTGCCAACCGTCGAACAGCGCCGCGGTGAGGGTGCTCCCGGAACGCGACACCCCCGGGAGCAACGCAAGCGCCTGGGCCAGTCCCACCAGAAGGCCATCACGGCCTGAAACAACTGGAAGCTGCTTACGCCGAGCGCCGACCCGTTCAGCCAGGGCCAGCAGCAGCGCCATCACGATCGAGACGATGGCAATCGAGGGAACGCTGCGCAGGGGTGACTGTTCATAGCCCTGAGCCCAGGCGAATTTGATTCCTAAACCGATCAGCAAAATCGGCAGGGTTCCCACCACCATCGCGAACCCGAGACGCGCCTCGGGTTCACGCCACTGGCCATAGCGAAAGGCGCGGCTGATACCCCGCAGCACCTGGCTGAGATCAGTGCGGAAATAGGCGATGACGGCAACGACGCTGCCCAGCTGAATGGCGGCGGTTACAGAAACACCCGGATCGCCCCAACCCAAAAGCTCAGGAACCACCTTCAAATGAGCGGTACTGCTGATCGGCAAAAATTCAGTGAGTCCTTGCACCACCCCCAACACCAGATCACGCCAGCAGGCCTCAAGCAGGGTGAGGGATGCAGAGGGGTCCGCCATCAACGTGTGTATGTCGCTTTGACGGTATCCCCAGCAGGCGAAGCGGGCATGTCGGCCGCGTCACTTGGAGATGTCTTCTAAGGTTCCGTGACTTTCTTCACAAAGGACATTTGATCGGCGGCACCTGGCAAACCTCAGCCCCCGTTCGGTCGTGGTCCTTCCCCGTGGCCCGTATTGCCGCAGCAATGGTGGTGCTGCCGGTGTTCCTTCAAGCTCCGTGGGTGCGCCTGGATCCATTTTCGGCCACGTTGTTCACTGCAGTTCTGATTGCAGCCGGCCTCGTCTTGCATCAGAGCCGCTCCCAGACGGCATCCGACCTGGGTTCCCTACTGGTGGGTTTCAGCGGCAGCTGGCTCGCGGGTTGCATTTTCTGGGGATGGCTACGAGCCCATCCAGTTCTGCATCTACCGGTTGAAGCCTTCGCTTTGCCTGTGGCCCTGGGCGGCCTACAGGGGCGCTGGCGCCTGGCCGCGACGTTTTATCTGTCGTCCCTGGTGGGCACAGCTTGTACAGACCTGGCCATGGCGGCTGCCGGAGTGATGCAGTTCTGGCCCGCGGTGGTGACCGCCTCCCTGGATCAAGCGCCGCTGCTGCTGCATCAAGCGGGGTTGCATCTGCTCCAGCCCCTTCCTCTGGCCACCCTGCTGATTTCAGCAGTCCTTGTGCTGATGGCTGGGCGTCGCCTGAGCAAGAACAGCAGCGGTTTCGCGGGTGATGCTGGATCCATGGCCGCTGCTGTCTTAATCACCACCCTGTGGGTGGACGGCTTGTTCCTGCTTTCAGCCTTGCTGCAGCCCGGGCTCAGTGGCCTGATCGAGTGAAACGAACTGCAAAAGCTCCACCGATTCAGGAGCTTGAACGGTGCAACGACTTGTAGTCTTCCGGAGCCGGCACCGCCGGTCGACCCGTTCCGACCCCCCTGATCGAGAGTTGAGATGAAGCGGCTTCTGAGCTGGCTGACCGGCGCCCTGGTGATGGCAAGTCTGATGGCAGGCCTTGTGCTTCCCAGCAGCGTCCACGCCGAAGACGACCTTCGCGACAAGTATTCCGGCAACGTGATCCGCAACGTTGTTGACGACAAGATCGCTGAACGTGAAGGGAAGGTTGACCTGAACAATTCCTCAGTGCGGCGTTTCCAGCAGTTCCCCGGGATGTACCCGACCATGGCTGGAAAGATCGTTCTGGGTGGTCCTTACGACAGCGTCGACGACGTGCTGTCGCTTGACCTGACCGAGCGTCAGCAGGAGCTATTCGCGAAATACCGCGACAACTTCACCGTCACCCCTCCCTCCATTGCTCTGAACGAGGGCGACGACCGCATCAATGACGGCCAGTACCGCTGATTCCTAACTCCGTCACACTGGTTGTGACTGGTTAAACCGCCGGACCACCGGCGGTTTTTTTGTCCCCTTGATGGCACAGCCCCGCAGCTCTGACCCCATCCCCTCAGGTCCCTGGGACGTGGTGGTGATCGGTGCCGGGGCGGCTGGCTTGATGACCTGCCTTGATCTGCCCCATGGGCTCAAGGTGCTGCTGCTCAACCGCAACACAGGACGGCGTTCGTGCAGCCGCTGGGCCCAGGGGGGAATCGCAGCGGTGACCCGCAAAGAGGACAGCGCCGAAAGCCATGCGGAGGACACCGTTCTGGCTGGAGCAGGCCTTTGTGATGGCGATGCGGTACGGCTGTTGGTGCAGGAGGCACCCCATTGCGTGGAGCGCCTGGGGCAGCTGGGGATGGCCTTCGACCGGGATCAGGACGGCCTGGCCACCACCCTGGAAGCAGCCCACAGCCACAGACGAGTGCTGCATGTGCAAGACCGCACCGGGCGAGCCCTGGTGGATGTGCTGCGGGATCGTGTAGAGCAGAGGCCGGGGTTGCTGCACCGCCGCGGCGTTCGCGTGACGCAGCTGCTGGTGCGCGATGGGCGCTGTTGCGGCGTACAGGTGCTGGATGGGGCACATCTTCACGGAATCGAAGCCCGCGCCGTGGTGCTGGCCAGCGGCGGAGGTGGCCATCTGTTCGCCAACACCACAAACCCTGCCCAGGCCTGCGGCGAAGGCATCGCCCTCGCCTGGCAGGCGGGCGCAGCCGTGGAAGATCTGGAATTCGTCCAGTTCCATCCAACGGCCATCCGCCTGGATGACGCCCCCTGCTTTCTGATCTCCGAAGCCGTTCGTGGCGAGGGCGGGGTGCTGGTGGATGCACTCGGGGGCAGCCCTGTGGCCCATCTGCCCCAACGCGACCTCTCACCGCGGGACCAGGTGAGCCGAGCCTTGATGCAGGCCATGCAGCGGCAGCAGGTAAAACAGATGTGGCTCGACTTCGCCGCCATCCCACGCGACCAGGCGGAGCGACGCTTTCCAACAATCCTGGACCGCTGCGACGAACTCGGACTGAATCCGTTGGAACGGCCGATCCCCGTGGCCCCAGCCGCCCACTACTGGATGGGAGGGGTGGCCACAGACCTGCAGGCCGCAACCACGCTGCCCGGGCTCTATGCCGTGGGCGAAGTGGCCTGTACTGGCCTGCATGGCGCCAACCGACTCGCCAGCAACTCCCTGATGGAGTGCCTGGTGTTCGCCCATCGCCTCAAAGAGATCGAGCTCGGGCCGATCCCAACGGCCCGAGCCCAAGGCACATCGCAAAAGCTCGCTTTGGACCTTGACGGCGGCAGCAGCTCGCACTTGATCGACGCCATCGAGCAGCTTCGACAGCTCTGCTGGCAACGGGCGGGGGTGGAACGATCCGCCGTTGGACTGCGCCAGGCCATCGGCAAAGTGAAGACCGACGAACAGAACCTGGAGCAGCAGGCACTGCTGCGAGCCCTCCTGCAGGAGGATCCCTGTGCCCCCAGGCTTTTAGCTGAAAGCAGCCGACGCGATCTGAACCTATTGCTGGATCTCCACCACAGGTTGCTGACCAGCCGTCTGATGCTGGAGGCCTGCATGTTTCGCGAAGAAAGCCGAGGAGGCCACTACCGCAGTGATGCTCCCGCCCCGCTGCCGCAATGGATGCAGCATTCCCGGCAGCAACGGCAGCGGGGCATCGTTACCCGTGCCGTCCGGGACTAAGAGCCTCCCTGATTCAGAAGTCGGTGTCGCCCTTGTAGCCGCTGAGTTCCGCCAGGGCGTCGAGCCCTTTCACCCCGGAATCAATGCTGCCGTTGATCTCCCAGCTGGGGAAACCCTCCAATCCTTTGCTGCGGCAAAGGTCGGCCTGGTTGTTCTCACCATCCGGCGCACACTCCACCACCTTCAGCTGATCGGAGGCCTCCTTGCCGAACAATTCCTTCTGTTCATGGCAGTGGGGGCACCAGTAGGCGGAGTACATCACTGCGCCGCTGCTGGTGAGGTGCTCAGCCAAGGCAATCGAAGCTGGCGTGCTCTCGGTGGTGACAACAGGTGAGACGCCGGATCCGGTGGCCACGGTCTCGGGCCGATTCGGATCCACCACTGACGCCCAGATCAAGCCCCCCAACAGCACCGCCAGGGCCAGAAGAACGCCGCGAAACAGCAGCTGCCCCAAGTCGTCCCAACCGCCACCAACGATGGAAAGTACGAACAGGGCCAGGGAAAGCCCAGCGGAGAGAACGCAGAAGAAACAGAAGGCCTGAATCTTGAGCAACATCACCCCCAGCAGCACACCGCTGAAGACAGCCATGGCCAGGGAAACCGTGAACAAGCCCCACCAGGTGCGGCGTGACAGGTCGCTCTTGTTTTCCTGCAAGCCTGGCAACAAGGGCAGCAACGCCATCAGCAGCACGGCGCCGTAGGCCAGCACCCCCACCATCGACAACGGAATCCCGGCGAAGACCGTCCCCCAGGCGCTGTTGAGCACCTTGTCGCAACCGTCGGCACCCATCGGACAGGTGAGATTGCCGAGCAAACCCCATCGCTTCAGGGTGATCGAACCGGTGTCGATCAGCCCCGCGGTGGCCAGCACCGCCATGGCGATGCGAGCCCATTTGGCGCCGGAATCCTGGCGGCGACGGCTAACGAGACGGGTGGTGCCCATCCTTGATCTTCAAGTGATCGGATTCTGTCAGTTCTGGAGTAATCAGGCCGCTTCGTAGGCTGATCTTTGGCCTGCCGGCGACGTGATGACAAGCACCCCGACGAAACCGACGGTCGCCTTCGCCCACCTGGGCTGCGAGAAGAATCGAGTGGACACCGAACACATGGTGGGGCTGCTGGCGGAAGCGGGCTACGGCGTCAGCACCGATGAGAGCAATGCCGCCGTAGTGGTCGTGAACACCTGCAGCTTCATCCAGGACGCCCGCGAGGAATCGGTGCGCACCCTTGTGGGACTAGCGGAACAAGGAAAGGAACTGATCATTGCGGGATGCCTGGCCCAGCATTTCCAGGAGGAGTTGCTGGAGTCGATCCCCGAGGCCAAAGCGATCGTGGGCACCGGCGATTACCAGCACATCGTGGATGTGCTGCAGCGGGTGGAAGCGGGCGAGCGGGTGAACCAGGTCAGCGCCGTTCCCACCTTTGTGGGTGACGAACACCTGCCGCGCCAGCGCACCACCGACCAAGCAGTGGCCTTCCTCAAGGTGGCTGAAGGCTGCGACTACCGCTGCGCCTTCTGCATCATTCCGAAGCTGCGGGGAGATCAGCGCAGCCGACCGATCGAATCAATCGTGGCCGAAGCCCACCAACTGGCGGAACAGGGAGTGCAGGAGCTGATCCTGATCAGCCAGATCACCACCAACTACGGCCTTGACCTCTACGGCAAACCCAAGCTGGCGGAACTGCTGCGGGCCCTGGGCGAAGTGGAAATCCCTTGGATCCGGGTGCACTACGCCTACCCCACCGGGCTGACCCCAGATGTGCTGGCGGCATACCGGGAGGTGCCCAATGTGGTGCCTTATCTGGATCTGCCGTTGCAGCACAGCCATCCGGAAGTGCTGCGGGCGATGAACCGCCCCTGGCAGGCGGATGTGAACGACCGCCTGCTGGATCAGATCCGCGACCAACTGCCCGACGCGGTGCTGCGCACCACGCTGATCGTGGGGTTCCCCGGCGAAACCGAGGAGCACTTCCAGCACCTGATGGGCTTCCTCGAGCGCCAGCGCTTTGATCACGTGGGTGTGTTCACCTTCTCGCCGGAGGACGGCACGGCAGCTGCCGACCTGCCCGATCGCGTCGATCCCGAGGTAGCTCAGGCCCGCAAGGATGCCCTGATGGCTCTACAACAACCCATTTCGGCGGAACGGAACAGCCGCTGGGTAGGGCGCACTGTTGACGTGCTGATCGAACAGCACAACCCGCAAACCGGCGAGATGATCGGTCGCTGCGCCCGCTTTGCACCCGAAGTGGACGGTGAAGTGCGAGTGCAACCCGGCGACGATGGTCAGCAGGCCGCGCCGGGCAGCCTGGTGCCGGTGGAGATCACCGGGGCCGACATCTACGACCTCGGCGGGCGGATTGTTGGTGCCCGCGCGATGGTGGCCGCAGCGAGACGCCAGGGTTGATCCTCCTCCAACTGCGGGCCGAACAGCAACGCCAGCTTTTTCTGATCGCCTCCGGCATGAGCACGGCGGGTTCTTTCGCCGGCATCACCGCCAAGGGCTGGATTCTGATGAAAGGGGGCGTGGATCCCTTCGTGCTGGCCTTGAACTTCGCAGCGCTATCGCTGCCCACACTGCTGGTGAGTGGTCCAGCGGGGGTGCGCACCGACCGCGTTGGCTGTGAACAGGTGCTGGTTCAGGCGCAATGGGCACTGCTGGCCGCTTCTGGCCTGGGGGCCCTGGCGATCCCCCTGCTGGAAGGCACAGCCCAGGTGCTGCTGCTGCTGTTCAGCACGCTGCTGGTGGGAATCGCCGGCGCCTACGAGCTGACGGCCCGCAACAAGTACTGCTCAATTTTGGTGGAACGCCCTGACCAACTGGCGGGCTACCTCACCAGCTTTTCGGTGGTGTTCAACGTGGGCAAGCTGGTGGGTCCCCCGATCGGCGGGTTGTTGCTGGCGGCCACTGGCCCGGCCTGGGCCCTGGGCATTGATGCTGCCAGCTATTTGCTGCCAATCGCCAGTGTGATGTTCTTGCTCAACCCGAATCGGGAACGGGAAGTGCGCAGCAGGGGCGGCCAAGACGCCAGCCTGCTCAATGCCTGGCGCCACTGCGGCAGCACCCTGCAGGGGGTGCTCAGCTTCACCGCGGTGCTGTGTCTGATCGGGTTCTATCACCCGGGACTGGCCCCATTGATTGCCTTCGATCAACTGGGGCCCAAGCCCACGGATCTGGGGCTGTTCACCAGCGTGCTGGCGGGCGGAAGCATCGTGGGCGGCCTGGTGCTGCAACGCAACAGCCAGCGTTTCTGCCGGCGCCCTTTCCTCACCCTCGGGGGCTTTGGCTTGATTACCGCGGTGGCCCAGCTGGGAATGGCCCGGACGCCAGGGCCTGTCTTCAGCCTGGCCATGGCCTTTCTGATCGGCGCCGGCACAGCCGGACTGCTGAGCAGCTGCAACTTGATCAGTCAGATCGGCTCACCGCAGGTGATGCGCGGTCGCATGGCTGGGCTCAGCCAGATCGCCTTCCTGGGCGGAGGCGGACTGAGTGGATTGATCGTTGCCCTGATGGTGATGTGCAGCAGCCTCTCCACGGCTTTCGCAATCACCGGTGGCCTCAGCGCTGCTGTGGCTGTGCTCTGGATGCGAAAACGAGGTACGAAGACGTTGGAACCGCTCAGATGAGCTTGATTCCCTTGAGCAGCTTGGTGAGCACAAAAGCCGTCACCAGACCGGAACCAACCAGGCCGAGATAGATGCCGACGCCCATGTGCAAGTACGGAGGTGACCACCATTAGATCACCCACTGGCCTGGGTTCAGGCCATTGCGCTTAGGGTTTGTGAACAGCTGATACCTATTGAGAGGTATCCCTAGCCGGGCCAACCGGACGACAATCCACCAACGCCCGAGGTCATGCGCACTCTTTTTGTTTACCCAGAGTTCCCGAAGACTTTCTGGAGTTACGAGAAAATTCTCGAGTTGGTCAACCGGAAGGTGCTTCTGCCTCCTCTGGGGATGGTGACCGTGGCAGCACTTCTTCCCCAGGAGTGGGAGATGAAGTTGGTGGACCGAAACGTGCGGGAGGTGACGGAGGAGGAGTGGAACTGGGCCGAGCTCGTGATCATCTCAGGGATGATCGTCCAGAAGGACGACATGGCCGTTCAGATCGGAAAGGCCAAACAGCGAGGTCTTCCTGTGGCCATCGGTGGCCCCTACGCCAGTTCCACACCGGATGCGCCGGAACTGGATCTGGCGGATTTCAAGATCCTTGATGAGGGAGAAATCACCCTGCCGATGTTCCTGGACGCCCTTGAACGGGGCGAGACAAGTGGCCGTTTCACCTCCAATGGCGACAAGCCAGATGTGACCTCCACGCCGATTCCCCGCTTCGACCTGCTGCAGCTCGAGGCCTACGACTCAATGAGCGTTCAGTTCTCGCGGGGCTGCCCCTTCAACTGTGAGTTCTGCGACATCATCGTTCTCTACGGCCGCAAACCACGCACCAAGACCCCTGAGCAGCTGGTGGCTGAGCTGCAGTACCTCTACGACTTGGGCTGGCGGCGCTCGATCTTCCTGGTGGACGACAACTTCATCGGCAACAAGCGCAACGCCAAGCTGCTACTGCCGCAGATCCGCACTTGGCAAGAGGAACGGCAATTCCCGTTCAGCTTCGCTACCGAAGCTTCGGTGGATCTGGCCGACGACGAAGAGATGATGCGGATGATGCACGACGCCCGCTTTGAAAGCGTCTTCCTGGGCATCGAAACTCCGGACGAAGCCAGCCTCGAAACGGCCCGCAAGGTGCAGAACACGCGCAACCCACTCGATGCCGCCGTGGATCGGATCACCGCCAACGGCATCCGCGTGATGGCGGGTTTCATCATCGGTTTCGACGGCGAGAAGGATGGCGCAGGTCGCCGGATCGTGGACTTCGTAACCCGCACCGGCATCCCCGCCGCGATGATGGGCATGCTTCAGGCTCTGCCCAAGACAGCTCTCTGGGCACGACTGGAGCGGGAAGGTCGCCTGATTCAGGGGGAAGACGCCGCCAAGGGGGTGAATCAGACCAACCTGCTCAACTTCGAACCCACCCGCCCCATTCGGGACATCGCCAACGAGTACGTGGAAGCGTTCTGCGCGCTCTACGAACCCAACGCCTACATGGATCGGGTCTACAGCTACTACCTC
Organism: Synechococcus sp. MU1617; assembly: GCF_020514235.1. Lineage (NCBI taxonomy): Bacteria > Bacillati > Cyanobacteriota > Cyanophyceae > Synechococcales > Synechococcaceae > Synechococcus > Synechococcus sp. MU1617. The sequence continues at coordinate 33,003 of NZ_VTLB01000007.1, read as the reverse complement.
AAGATGGGCGCGCCCCGCTGGAAAACTGCCGCCAAGCTGCCGACCTGGATTGACATCAAGGCTTTGAGCACAGTTGTCTGGCGCCAGGGAATCAAACGCAACACCCGCAGCCGCTTCTGGAAGTACATGTTTGGCATGGCCCGCCATAACCCCGCCCTGCTAGAGCAGTTCTTGGTGGTGTTAGCTCACAACGAGCACTTCCTCGAGTACCGCTCGATCGTTCAGCAGGAAATCCGCGAACAACTGGAATCGCTTCCACCGGAGGAACCCACGGCAGCAAAAGAACTGCAGCCAGCCTGATCGTTAGTCCTGGACGTAGACCGTGCCGTCGCGCAGGCACTGCTCGGCCTTCTGCAACTCCCTCCCCAGATAGAGGGCATGGTCGAGACGACTGACCGGGTGTGGGTCTTCACCTTCCGTGAGCTGAATGCCCAGCTGTTTGGCTGTATTGCCGCGATAGACAGCTGAGGGACGGCGAGGAGCATTGCCGCCGTCGCAGCGCAACACCTCACCGGTTTCCGAATCCCTGGCCAACCCCTTGTCATCGATGGTGTTGCCGTAATGCTCCAGCACCAGTTGGGCGGCTTCACGATCCAGCTTGATCAAGAAATAGCCACTGGGATCCAGAGCGATGAACCGCTGGGACAGTCGCTGATCCAGAGCATCCATCGCCGCAGCGGTGGAGGCCGGTGCTTCCGGGGTGGTGGTCATGCCTTCAACCTACAAAGCCAAGGCCGGAGGTTCAGCTTTGAAGGGCAGCTCTGCATTAATGGCCTCGATCTCCTCCAGCATCAAGCCATTCACCTTGGGCAACCAGGTGCGAATCAATTGATCCATCTGGGGCTGATACCAACGGTGCAGGCTGGCGTGGGGACGTGCGACAAAGCCTCTCCGGCGCTTGTGGCTGCCGCCAGCTCCAGGGTCAAAGCTGACGATGCCATTAGCCAGGGCCCATTCGATCGGAGCGTAGTAACAGACTTCGAAGTGAAGACAATCAACCTCCTCATGGCTGCCCCAGTAGCGGCCCCAGAGCTGACGACCGTCCTGCACGCACATCGACATCGCCACCGGATCGCGCGGGTCACCGCGATGGGCTGAAAAGAGCACCAACTGATCGCGATGCAGCCGTGCCAACGCTTCAAAAAAACCCTCCTCCAGGTACTTGCTGCCCCACGGTCCCCAGCGAGCACAGTGCTGCTCATAGAAGCGATGCATGGTCTGCAACAGCGCTAGGTCCAGCTGGTCGCCGCTGAGGGGTGTCACGGTGATCCCAGCCTTGGCTACAGCCTTGCGTTCCCGCTTGATGTTGCGGCGCTGGTTGGCATTGAAGCCCTTGAGGTAATCCTCAAAACTCTTGTCGTCGCCGCGATTCCACAGGCTTTGCTGATTCAGCCAGGCGGCACAGCCGGCGGCCTCCGCCAGGGGCCGCCACTGCGGATCCACATAGAGAAAATTGCAGCTGAGGATGCCGTTGTGTTCGCAGAAGCGATCGATCGCCCGCAGCAACTCCCGGGTGAGCAGAGCCTCGTCTTCTCCAGATCGCACATGGAAGCGGTAGCCCAGCACGGGGCTGACCGGACTCATGCCCAGGAGCTTGGGGTAGTAGCGCAGCCCCAGATCCGCCGCCAGACGGGCAAAGGTCTGGTCGAACACAAATTCGCCATAGCTGTGGCCCTTGAGGAACAGCGGAGCCACCGCAATCGGCGTGTCATCGCGCCAGAGGGCCAGATGCAGTGGCTGCCAGCCCTGCTTGGGGATGGTGCTGCCTGAGCTTTCCAAAGCCTCCAGCCAGCTCCATCGGTAAAAAGGGATCGCGTCAGCTCCCACCAGGCTGTTCCACTGCTGCTCTGGGATCTCGTTAATGGAGCGATGCCAGCGGGCCGTGAGTGACGTCATTGCGACGGTGCCTTTGGCCTTTGTGGGATGACCTTAACCAGAGAGCTGCATGGGCTGATCAGGGCGGCAAGGGTGTTTCCGAGCGGATCCGTTGGTAGCGAACAAGCCACTCCCCATCCCCGAGATCCTCAGCGCCATCGGACTGCCAAGCACCCGGTTGCATCAAGGCAGCTGGCAAGCGCGCATCGGTGCAAGGCAGCCAACTGAAGCGGCCGCCCAGGAGCTGGGGCACCAAGGTGAGCTGAAGCGCATCGACGCAATCGGCTTGCAACAGATCGGCGCTGAGTTGGGCGCCACCCAGGAGCACCAGACGCTGAAGCCCAGCTGCTCGAAGCGCATTGAGCCGCTCCGGCCAGGTTGGTGCCAAAGGCAACCAACGATCAAAGCCTTGATCCACAGGCTCAGGAGCCAGCAGCCAACGTTGAAGCGGTTGATCAAAGAAACGCCAGGTGCTCGAGAAGTCGGGGGATCGGCTCACCACGACAGCAGCCGGCTGCTCCGCCCGCCCCTCAAGGCGGCGTTGCTCAAGCAGCTGAGGGTCACGGATCAAACAGGTGCACTGATGGGCCCGCAGTGTTCCGGCACCGATCAGGCAGGCATCCCCCCAGGCGAGCGCCTGCTCCAGAGCGCGACGGTCACCCTCCCCTCCCAGCTGGGCGGCACCCCCGTCTGGCGGAGCCAAACGGCCATCGAGGCTGATGGCCAGCACCAGCCGAACGAAGGGGCGTGAAGAGGTGGGGCGTTGTGGCATCAAGCCGTCGATCAGACGGCAGCCACGGCATCGAGAGCAGCCGGAGACATCTCCAGTTGCGGTGTTTCGGCGTAGACCTCGGCCGCATTGTTTGGGCTCTCCTGCAGCCGCACTTTGTGGAGGCTGGCGCCGATGGCCTTGATCGGGCTGGAGAGACGATCAGCGACGTGAAGGGCAATGTTCTCTGCCGTGGGAACACACTCCTCAAAGAAGGGCACGTCTTTATTGAGAAAGGTGTGATCGAAGGGCTCGACTACCAGATCATCCACGAGGCGCTGCAACGCGGAGAGGTCGCAGACCATACCGGTGCGGGGATCGATCTCACCGCGCACGGTCACATCCACTAAATAGTTGTGGCCATGGCCGTGGGGACGGGCGCACTTGCCGTAGATCGCTTCGTTCTCCTCCTGGCTGAGCTCCGGGCGGGCCAGTCGGTGAGCGGCGGCGAAGTGGGTGCGGATGGTGAGGAATGCGTCCATGGGATGTCCGAGATAGTCGGACCAAAGGCCCGGTTGTTCGTAGAGGCGCAACGCCGTGATCGGCAGATGAGGGCTGAGGCGTTGCCAAATCACCCGCACCAGGGCCTCGGTGGTGGGGAGGCAACCTGCAGGGGTGGAAACGTCAAATTCCGGCCAGGCCTCATTGAGGAAGCGGAAATCGAGCTGGCCCGTCACCTCATTGCGGATGGCGTGCTTCACCTCCGAAAGGTTGAGCACCATGCCGTCAGCGTCCAGGCCGCCAGCCATGGAAACAATCAACTCGTAGTTGTGGCCATGGCCAGGAGCCAGAGCGCAGGGCCCGAAACGGGCGGCATTGTCATCGGCCGACAGCTCGGGCAGCCAATAGCGATGGCTGGCACTGAAGCAGGCCCTCCTGGTGATGACACAACCACGACCTTGGCCGTGCCGTGCTGGTGACTTCGTTTCAGTCATGTGACGTTCCGGCCGCGAGGCATCCTAATGAGCTAATGCCGTTTCCGAGCCATGGCGGATTCCACCCTCACCCTCAAGCAGCGTCTTGCCGGGCGCAGCCTTTATCTGGTGGGAATGATGGGCAGCGGTAAGACGAGCACTGGCCGCCCCCTGGCCGAACGCCTGGGCTACGGCTTTGTGGATGCCGATGCCGTGATCGAACAGGCGGCGGGCTGCGGCATTCCAGAGATCTTTGATCGGGATGGCGAAGCAGGCTTCCGCAGCCTGGAAAGCCAGGTGCTCAGTGCCATCAGTCAGCGCCACTCCCTGGTGGTGGCCACCGGCGGCGGTGTGGTGACCCAGCCGGAGAACTGGGGATTGCTGCACAGCGGCATCGTGATTTGGCTCGATGTGGTTCCCGATCAGTTGCTGCAACGGCTGAACGCCGACAGCACGGAGCGCCCTCTACTGCAGACCGCTGATCCTGAGGCGGCTCTCAACGCGCTGTTGAACGAGCGCCGTCCCCTCTATGCCGAAGCCGATCTAACGGTGGTGATCAACGAGGAAACTCCAGAGACCGTGGCTGACGGGATTCTGCAACTGCTGCCAAGCCTGCTGAAGGATCCGACCCAACGCCGAACCGACTGAACTCATGCAGTTGGCGGCTCCAACCGCACCGCAAACCACTGCACAGTCAACCCGGGGCTGATCTCCAAATCACAGGCCGTATCGATCAAACGCTGCGCCGCAGATTCCACATCGGGTTGATCCGCCAGATCGGCCGGCAACTGATCAAGGCTGCGCAACCAACCGCTCAGCCATGTCAACGTGTCGGCAGCGCTCAGCAGCTGCTCCGGCTTGCCGGGCTCCAGCACCACAAAGTCATCAAGGGCACGGATCAGAGGATCAGACATGGAACGGCGGTTATGGATGCTGCTGATCGGCCTCACCATCCTGCTCAGTGGCGGGCCCGCCTGGGCTCAGGGAAGCCTTGAACAGAGGTTGAACAGTTGGCCCGACTGGAGCCTGCCGGCACCATTGCCGCGGCCATCGAATCGAGACGACCTGATCTATCCCGACTGGTTTACTGGGTTGTGGCAGGTGGAGAGCGTTGATCTCGATGCCCCAGACGATCCACCGCTGCTGCATCAAGCACGGTTCCAAGCCGACCGGCGCGGTCGACTGATCGGCGATCGCAGCTTCAATGCCATGGCCATCGGTCGTGCCCTGCTCGGGGAGCAGCTGCTGGGGGTCGAAGAAGACCCCGACTCCGCCAACCGCCAAGTCGCGCGACTCAAAGGCGATATCTATCTCGAAACCACGGTGACGGGCCGCCGCCAGGAGAGCACGAGCGCCAACACCTTCCTGGCCGATGAATTGGTGCTGCAGATCCTGCATGCCCCCGGCCCGCCGCGGCTGAGCCGGATCGAAACCCTGAGCCGATACAAACGCTGCGGCGAGGACATCTGCGCCGAACAATGGCAAGGACGCTATGCCTCACCTGGTGAGAGTCTCCGGGATCAGGCCATCGCCCAGCACCACTACCAATTGCGCTTCACACCTCTTCCAGGGTCCGCTCCATCAATTTGAGTTCAATCTGGTCCCGCCATTGGAACAGCGGCTGCAGCTTGGGGTGATCGCTCAGCCCAGGTACCCCCCTGCCTGCCAGGGCTGAGCCTGCAGAGGAGGGGAAGCGAAGCAGCGACAACTGAGCGGCGACGGCGATATCGGCCAAGGTCATGCTGTCGCCCACCAACCAGGGGCTGGCCTGCACAGATGTGGCGAGCTGCTCCAGGCTGGCCAGCAGCTCGGTGCGCTCCTTCTGGTTGACCAGTTCGGTGATGTTGCTGACCCAACCGCCGGGGATCACACCCATCACCGAACGCACGGGGTCGGGCAGATCGTCAGGCAGCAGAGCAACCCGCAGCTCGGGATCGAGCGCCGCGGCCTGCACCAGAGAGGAGCGGCCCGCCATCGCCAGCGTGGTGTCGGCCCAGTCCTCCAGCAGATGCACCTGGGCGGCCTGGCGCGGATCGAGAGGAATCAGGGCAGGGTCCGGCTCCCGCTGATCCAGATGCAGCGCAATGGCGCTGGAGTCGGCAATCACCTGATCGCCATCAACCAACACGGGAACCTGCCGTTGGCCGGACAGCCGGAACACGGCCACCTGGCCGACGCCGGGGGTCACCTCCACGGTGCGGAAACTCAGCCCCTTGGCCTGCAACACCATCCGCACCTTGAGACAAAACGCGGAATGGCGGAATTGATGCAGCTCCAACATGTCCAAAACAGCCATGGGCCCGGCAGAGTAGCCAGCAGATTTGCGAGTACGCCGGAACCATGCGGGAGTTTTTCCTCAACGTCTCCCGTTACCCCCGTTATCTGGTGGCCTTCACCCTCGGGGTGATGAACTCCGTCGCCGAACCCCTGGCCGCACGCCGGAGCAATCCCGTCACGGCCGTGGCCTTGATCGGCGCCTTGATCAGCGGTGGAATCAGCCTCACCTTGGTGCTGCGTGCCATGGTGAATTCAGCACCGATGGCGTGATGGCACAGGGGCGTCGAGTGGAGCGGGTGGCCGCCCTGATCCGCAAAGAAGTCAGCGAACTGATGATCAACGGCATCCGGGATGAACGGGTGCACCAGGGCATGGTGAGCATCACCGAAGTGGAGGTGTCCGGCGATCTGCAGCACTGCAAGATCTTCGTGAGCGTGTTTGGGGAAGCTCAGGAGCGCGACCAGGTACTCGAGGGGCTTCAGGCCGCCAGCGGCTACCTGCGGGGAGAACTGGGGCGGCGGCTGCAGATGCGCCGCGCCCCCGAAGTGGTGTTCCAGCTGGACCGTGGCCTGGAACGCGGCACCTCCGTGCTGGGACTGCTGAATCGCCTCGAGGACGAACGGCAGCAGCGAGGCGAGATTCCAGCGAGCAGCGATGAAGAGATCGGCAGCGATGAACAGCCGGCCGGCTGACAATCTCATGAATGACAGCCTGCGGCGCCGGGTGGCAGAACTGCTGGTGCTGCGGGCCAGTGGCCATCAAAGCGACCAGCAGCGCCGCTACCCGCAGTGGGAGCTGCCGAACAGCGAACTGCAACGTCTGCTGCAGGAGGGTGTGGGCGGCGTGATCCTGCTGGGGGGCAGCGCCGTGGAACTGCAGCAACGCACCCAGCAACTGCAGGGCTGGAGTGACCAGCGATTGCTGTTCTGCGCCGACGTTGAAGAGGGCGTGGGCCAGCGCTTCGAAGGAGCCAGCTGGCTGGTGCCGCCTCTGGCCCTTGGTCGTCTCCACCAGCGGGACCCCGAGTTGGCCTTGAATTTGAGTGAGCGCTATGGCCGCTGCACCGGCGAACAGGCCCGTCGCTGTGGCCTGAACTGGGTGCTGGGCCCGGTTTGCGACGTCAACAACAACCCCGCCAACCCGGTGATCAACGTGCGGGCCTGGGGTGAAGATCCCAGCAGTGCTAGCGCCCTGACAGTGGCCTTCCTGGGGGGACTGAAGCAAGCGGGTGTTCTCGGATGCGCCAAGCACTTTCCCGGCCACGGCGACACCACCAGCGACTCCCATCTGGACCTACCGGTGCTGCCCCACAGCCGCGAGCGGCTGGATCAGATCGAACTGCCGCCTTTTCGTGCCGCCATTGCCGCAGGTGTGGACAGCGTGATGACGGCCCATCTGGTGCTGCCGGAACTGGATCCGCAGCAACCGGCCACCCTCTCCAAAACCGTGCTCACCGATCTGCTGCGGCGCCAGATGGGGTTCAACGGGCTGGTGGTGACCGATGCCCTGGTGATGGAAGCGATCAGCGCACGGCACGGAGCCGCCGAAGCAGCTGTGCTGGCCTTTGAAGCCGGGGCCGACCTGATTCTGATGCCGGCGGATGCGGATGCCGCCATCGATGGTCTCTGCGACGGTTTCAGCAGCGGACGGCTGTCCCTCGCGAGGTTGGACGAGAGCCTGCAGCGCCGGGCTCATGCGCTGGCATCGATCCCAACCAGCACACCTTCAGGTCCGATCGTTACCGCAGCCGAGCAAGCCCTTGAGGCTGAGCTGGTGCGTCACAGCATCACGGTCAGCGGTACAGCGGTTCACCCGGAAGCAGGAATCAACCTGGTGCGCGTGGATGCAATGGTGCCCAGCGCAGCCGCCCTCAGCGGCTGGTCACCGGCCCTGCGCATCCCTGAAGCCGAGGGATTTCGCTCGGTGGTGCTGCATGGCGAGGGCCTGTCGCCCTGGAGCGGCCAGCCGGAGGCCCCCCTGGCGCTGGACCGCCTCGGCGATGGAGCGGTGCTGCTGCAGCTGTTTCTGCGGGGCAACCCCTTCCGCGCCGGGCGAGATGCCCAAGAACCCTGGGCCGCAGCGATCCAACAACTGATCGCCCTCAACCGCCTGGCGGGAGTGGTGATCTACGGCAGCCCTTACCTCTGGGACAGCCTGCAGCCGCTTCTGCCCAGGGGCTGCCCTGCCGCCTATTCCGCCGGCCAGATGCAGGAAGCCCAACGCCAGGTACTCACCGCGCTGTGCCCCACAACTACGCCAACTGGCAACAGCGGTGCATTCACCGACTGACCACCGCCAACCAACCGCACTGGCCAACCGCATCTAATCTCGCGCCAACCTCAAGCCGCCCGGCCATGCTCAGCCTCTCGATGATCGTGCGCGACGAAGAGGCGCGTCTCGGAGAGTGTCTGCGCTCCGTGCAGGACTTCGCCGACGAGATGGTGGTGGTGGACACCGGCTCCACCGATGCCACGGTGGCCATTGCCGAGGCTGCTGGAGCAAGGGTTGAACAGATCACCTGGCCGGGTGACTTCGCTCCAGCCCGCAACGCGGCCCTGGAATTTCTTAACGGTGACTGGGTGCTGGTGCTGGACGCGGACGAGCAGCTGCGCGCTGAGGCCATCCCCGCACTCAAAGCCCTGATGGCCCAGCCCGATGTGCTGGTGATCAACCTGCTGCGCTACGAAGTCGGGGCCGCCATGGCGCCCTATTCCAGCGTCAGTCGTCTGTTCCGCCGCCACCCCTCGATCCGGTGGAGCCGGCCGTACCACTCGATGATCGACGACAGCGTTCGCACCCTGCTGGAGACGGAACCCCAATGGCGCATCGCCGATTGCAGTGAGCCGGCAATCCTCCATGACGGCTACCGACCTGAGCTGCTGGCCGGCAGCGACAAGGCGGATCGGCTGCGGAAGGCCATGGAAGACGATCTGAAGCACCGTCCCGGTGATCCCTACGCCAGCGCCAAGCTCGGGGGACTGTTGATCAGCGAAGGCAAGACCGAAGACGCCATTCCCTTGCTGCGAAGCGGTCTGAAGCAGTGCGCAACGGCCAGTGCCGAACGCTATGAGCTGCTGCTGCATCTGGGCCTGGCCCTAAGCCCCAGTGATCCCACCCAAGCGGTGAGCTGCTACCGGCAAGCCCTGGAGATCCCCCTGGACACGCGGGTGAGTCTTGGAGCGCGTCTCAACCTGGCAGCCCGACTGATGGAACAGGGGGACCTTGAGGAAGCCATAAGCCTCACCCAAACCGCCGCCCAGCGGGCTCCTGAAGTGGCCCTTGCCTGGTACAACCTGGGGTTGATGCAGCGGAGGCGCGGCGACCTCGCTGCGGCCCTGGAGGCCTATGGGCGCGCTCTCACCCTGGATCCCAACAACGCCGAGTGCCATCAGAACAATGCTGTGGCGCAATTGCTGGGCGGCAACATCGACGCCGCTCGCAGCAGCTTCATCCGAGCCATCAACCTGCTTCAGGCTCAAGGAAGCGCCGACGCAGCTGAGCAACTGCGCGAGAAGGTGCGGGGGATCGTGAAGCTGGACGGGGAGGCTGTGGCTTGAGCCATCCCTTGCAGAGCCGAACGGTGATCGTCACCCGCGCGGCCGACCAGCAGGGGGCCGCGAGACAGCTGCTGGAAGAGCGTGGAGCAACGGTGCTGGACCTTCCAGCCCTGGTCATCGGACCACCCGACCACTGGGGGCCCCTAGATGATGCCCTCGAGGACTTGGAGAGCTTTCACTGGCTGGTGTTCTCCAGCGCCAATGGTGTGCAAGCCGTGGAGCAGCGGCTGCAGCGCCTCGGCCGTTGCTTAGCCCGACGCCCCGCCAGCCTCAAGATTGCGGCGGTGGGTCGCAAAACAGCGCAGGTGCTGGACGACCTTGGGGCAGCTGCAGATTTCGTGCCCCCGAGCTTCGTGGCCGACAGCTTGATCGATCACTTCCCAGTCTCGGGCTGGGGCCTCAAGATGCTTTTGCCACGGGTTCAAAGCGGTGGTCGCACCCTGCTGGCGGACGCCTTCGGTGAGGCCGGTGTGAGGGTGGTGGAAGTGGCGGCCTACGAGTCCGGCTGCCCCGCCGCGATGCCGGAGCCAACAGCAGTAGCGCTACAGGAGGGCAGGGTCGATGCCATCGCCTTCAGCAGCGGCAAGACAGCGGAGCACACCGCGCAACTGCTGGAGCAACGCTTCGGCGCTGGCTGGGCTGAACGGTTGGAGGGGGTGAAGGTGATTTCGATCGGGCCCCAGACCAGCCGCAGCTGCCTCCAATGCTTCGGCCGGATGGATGCTGAGGCCAACCCCCACGATCTCGAAGGGTTAGCCGCAGCCTGCGCTCAGGCGATGCAGAAGGGATCCTGAGGCTCATCGTTCAGCGCCAGGCGAATGCAACCGCGCGCCACATCGATGCTGAGCACCGACCATCCGGTCGGAAGCAGCACCGGAGCATCCTCGCCGCAGCGGCCATCGGAGCCCATACAGATCACACCGCTACCGGTGGGGGTGGTCACCATGGCTCGTTTCTGGTCTCCCACCAGCAGAACCCCCGTCAGGGTGAGGCCGGTCGTGGGGTCCTGAGCATCCGCAGCCTCCACAACAACCAGAGGGCCAAAGGGATCCGCCCGTCCGCCGGGGGCGGCCTGCTGCACATCCTCAGCCGAAGGCAGAGGGGTGAGGCCAATCGGTGGAGCCGCCGGCGCTGAGGTTTCCGGCAGCGGCGCAGGTTTCACTGGAACCGGTGGCAGCACCGTGGCCGTTGGCGTTTCACCGCCACAGCCACCAACGACCACCAACACGGCAACAGGGGCAAGCCAGCGCTCAGCCGCCTGCTTCCACCAGGTCACGGAAACGGTCAAGGTTCGCCTGGAGCTCCTTGGTCACGATGCCCCCCAGGATGCTGGGTTCCATGAGCGGTGCCAAGACCCCAGGCAATTCGTAGGTCACACTCAGCTTGACCACAGTGCGGTCATTGGCTTCGGGGTAGAAGCGCACAGCCCCTTTGGTGGGCAGCCCCCCCACCGATTCCCAGTGCAATTGCTGGGCTTCGACCCGCTGCGTGATTCGGGCTTTCCAACTGAAGCGGAAGCCCTGGGCCGCCAAGGTCCAATCGGTGAGATCGGGATCCTCCAGGGGCTTAACCGATTCAATCCATCGCATCCAACGGGGCATCGCTTCGAGATCACTCCAGACCTCCCAGACCTTGGCGGCCGGTGCCTGCACCTCGGAGGTGACCGTGTGTTCGAGCCAGCGTCCCATCAGGCCACCGCCGCGTTGGTCGCCAGCTTCGCAGGCTGATCGAGGATGGCAGCCGCTGCCAGATGACCGCTCATCGTGGCCCCCTCCATCGAATCGATGTAGTCCTGGCGGGTATAGCTGCCGGCCAGGAAGAAATTACGGATCGGCGTGCGCTGCTCCGGGCGGTAGGGCTCCATGCCCGGGGCTTCTCTGTACAACGACTGAGCCAGTTTCACCACGTTGCTCCAGGTGAGCTTGAGGTTGCGAGCCGAGGGGAACAGTTCGCGCACCTGGCGGTCGGTGTGGGCCACGATCTCATCCACCGACTTGGGAATCCAGGGATCACCTGGAGTGAGCACGCATTGGAGCAGGGAGCCTTCTCCCTCCTTGCGGTAATCCTCCGGGCTGGCCAGGGCCAAATCGGCAAAACAGCTGAAATCGGCATCAGCCGTGTACAGCAAGTTGTTGAGCCCCGTGGGTGTTGCCACATCCCGGCGCTGGGCTTCCTGGGCATCGCCCAGCTCAGTCACCCAGCCGTCGTAGCGGAGCTGAACGGTGGCCACGGGCACGGCCTCCAACTGATGAATCGCCTTGAACTGGGGGTAACGGTTCCAGGCCTCGGGCAGCAGTTTCTGAATCCCGGGAACATCACAGGCGGCCAGGTAGGCGTCAGCCTCAACACGGATGTCTCCTTCGGGCGTTCCCAGCTGCAGGCCTGTGATCTCTGGGGATTCACCCTCGCTGTAGTCCACCTGCTTCACCCGGTGACGCAGATGCAACTTGCCTCCACGCTGCTGGATGTAGTCGAAGATCGGACCCGTCAGCCAGCGATGGGGTGATCCCTTCAGCAGATTGAGCTTGGAGGCTTCCGTCTTGGCCGCAAACATCATGAAGATGGTGAGCATGCAGCGGGCGGAGATGGCCTCGCAGTCGATGAAGCCCAGGGCATAGGCAATTGGATTCCACATCCGCCGGATGCTTTCGGGGCTGCCGCCATGGCCCACAAACCAGTCCTGGAAACTGACGGAGTCAAGGGCTCGGATGGTACGCATCGCCCCCTCGTAATCCACCAGACCCCGCACGATCGGACTGGTACCTAAGGCCAGGGCATTGCGCAGCTTGTCGATCCAGCTGAGCTGCGGTGTGGTGAAGAACGCCTTGAGGCCGTTGAAAGGTGCACCGATGGGGAAGCGGAAATCCAGCTCCCGCAGATCACCCCCCTTGTTCACGAACAGGTGCGTGTGCTGCTTCGGCAGAAGGTTCTCGAACGCTCCCACCTTGCGCATCAGGGCAAAGAGGTTGGCGTAGTTGAAAAAGAAGACGTGCAACCCCATCTCGATGTGGTTACCGCCCTCATCCACCCAGCTGCCCACCTTGCCGCCCATGAAGGGGCGGGCTTCGTAGAGATTCACCTCATGGCCTGCATCCACGAGGTCAACTGCAGCGGAGAGGCCGGCGAGGCCGGAACCAACGATCGCGACCCGCACAAGATCTGGACAACTAAGGCGACTCTATGTACGAGCGTTCATAGAGTGAGAGCACGAGCCTGCGTCGACCATGACTTCCACCCCCGATACCGCGCCGGCCCATACCGCCAAAGACGGCAAGGGCATCCTGATCACTGAACCGGCGATGCAGCAGCTGGCGAAGTTGTGTGGCGAACAGGGTGAGAACCAAGTGCTGCGCGTCGGGGTCCGCTCCGGGGGCTGCAGTGGCATGAGTTACACGATGGATTTCGTGCCCGCCTCAGACACCCTCGACGACGACGAGACCTACGAATACGTGGCCGCTGATGGCCAGAACTTCCGGGTGATCTGTGATCCGAAAAGCCTGCTGTACATCTACGGAATGCAGCTGGACTTCAGCACTGCCCTGATCGGTGGTGGCTTCAACTTCACCAACCCCAACGCCAGCCAGACCTGTGGCTGCGGCAGTTCCTTCGCCGTATGAGCGAAGCCGCGTGGGAATCTGAGGGGAGATCACTGCCCTCTCCCTGTTGATGGAGACTTCCCAGGACAGCCTGTTTGAACAGGCCATGGCCCGCTATCAGGCCGGCGCCGCGGCCGAAGAGGTTCTGCCTGATTTCGCCCGCATCGTTGAAGCAGCTCCCCGCCAATCAGCTGGCTGGACCTGCCTGGCCTGGCTGCAGCTGCTTTGCGACCAGGCGGAGGAGGCGCTGCGATCGGCACGTTTCGCCGTGAAACTCAACGGCCAGGACCCCCAAGCAAGGATCAATCTGAGCCTGGCGTTGCTGGAGACCCAATCCAAGGGCGTGCGCGACCACATCCAGGTGGTGCAGCAGGTGATGGCCCTGGCCCCAGAGGTGTCCAGTGAACTCAAGGCCTCGATCGCCGACGGGCTCGAGCGCAAACCCGGCTGGAAAGCCCTCGAAAAAGTGAAAGCCTGGCTTGAGCTGTGATCACAACGGACGCTCTGCCTGCCTGACAGACCCTGCATGACAGCCACCTGGACCATCAACCGCCTGCCGTCCCAGGTTCGCGTGCGGCCTCCATCGGATCGTTCGGATCCGAACACCTGGATGTGGTGAAGAGCACCCCGGCGATGGCACGCATCCTGCTACTCAGCAATGGCCACGGCGAAGACCAGTCAGGCGCGCTGCTGGCCCAGGAGCTGCAGCAGAAAGGGCACAGCGTGCAGGCACTACCCCTCGCTGGGCTTGGCAGCCCCTATCGCAACGCCGGAGTGCGGCTGCTGGGACGCAGCCATGAATTCAGCACCGGCGGCATTGGCTACACCAGTCTTCGCGGTCGCCTCACCGAGATTGTCCAGGGGCAAGTGCTGTATCTGCTCAGACGCCTGATCCGTCTGATCCGCAACCGGCATCACTTTGATCTGATCCTGGTGGTGGGGGATGTGATCCCCGTGATCGCGGCATGGCTCAGCCACCGCCCAGTGGCGACGTACCTGGTCGCCTACTCCAGTCACTACGAAGGGACGCTGCGCCTGCCCTGGCCCTGCGCCACTCTGCTGAAAAGTCGCCGGTTCAAAGCGCTTTACAGCCGCGATCAACGCACCGCCGAGGACCTCAGCAGGCAACTACAAAGGCGGGTGACCTTCCTGGGCAATCCCTTCATGGATTCGGTGCTAACAGCGGCACTCCCCCCGCCCACCAGCACGGCACGCATCGCTCTGTTGCCCGGCAGCCGCCGCCCGGAACTGGAGCAGAACCTGCAACTGCTGCTGCTGCTGATCGAGCTGCTGCCCCGCACAGTTCACTGCAACGTGGATTTGGCCTTGGTGCCCAGCCTCGATGACGACAACTTGCAGCGGCTCAGCGAACGATGCGGTTGGCATTTGGAGAGCGGAGTGCTGAAACGTGAGGGTGCCCGGGCGATCAACGTTTGCCGCGGGAGCTTCAGTGCCGTGCTGCAGCACAGCGACTTGGTGATCGGCATGGCGGGTACCGCCATCGAGCAGGCCGTGGGGCTGGCCAAACCGGTGCTGCAGGTGCCGGGCCAGGGGCCTCAATTCACAGCAGCATTCGCTGAAGCCCAACGGCGCCTGCTGGGCCCCACAGTGTTCTGCGCCCCCGGAGAGAGTGGCAGCCGTGAGGCCTTGAAGGCCACAGCGGAGCTGGCCATGGCTCTGCTGGATCGTGCGCGAAGGGATCCTGGCTTGCAACAGCAATGCCAAGTGGAAGCCAAACGACGCCTCGGAGAAGCGGGTGGAGGCCCGAGAATGGCGGCAGCCATTTGCGCACTGCTTCCATGAGTGCCCCGTCAGAACCGGCCTGGAAACGCTGGCTCGACCGCCTGCTGATGGTGAATGTGCTGCTGGTGTTTATCGGAGCAGGGGTCTTCGCCGTTGCCGTGGTCAGACAAGGCCAAGGCGATGACTGGCTGATGGACCAGGTTCAGGTGTTGTGGCAACCCCTGTTCGCTCCAGCCATCAGCCTCCTGATCATGGCCGCCCTGGTGAGCGGCATCTTCAGCTGGTGGCAGCGGCGAGTGCTGAAGCCAAATCGGGGTAGCGGAAGCTGAAGTTCAGAGCATCAAGCCGCTCCGAAGCAACCTGCTGACCCTCCAGCACCACCTTGGCGCCATCCCCCAGAAGCACCTGGAGCACAGGTCCAGGGACCGGCAGCAGGCTGGGGCGTCCCAGGCTGCGACCCAACTGCTTGCAGAAGGCCGTCATGGACACCGGCTCGGGAGCAACGGCATTGATCACGCCACTCCAGCTCTCGTCCGTGAGGGATTGAAGGATCAGAGCGCAGAGGTCACTGCGGTGGATCCAACTCATCCACTGCCGGCCACTGCCGATCGGACCGCCAAACCCTGTGCGGAAAATCGGAAGCATTTTTCCGAGTGCGCCGCCGTCGGCGGCCAGAACAATGCCGATGCGCAAGGTCACCTGCCGAACCGCTGAAGGCACCGCCTCAGCCGCCGCTTCCCAGCGCTGACACAAGCTCGCAAGGAAGTCGTCGCCCGGGTCGCTCGATTCGAGAAAACGCTGGTCCAGGCTGGATCCGTAGAAGCCAATCGCCGAGGCATTCACCAGCAACTTCGGTGGCGTTGCACAAGCCTTAATCGCCTTCACCAGCTGAGAGGTCGTCTCCAGACGACTGGTTTCAAGCAGCTGCCGGTGGGTCGGGCTCCAACGTTTTTCGGCAATCGGTTCGCCCGCCAGGTTGACCACCGCATCGGCCTGGTTGAGGGCATCCAACAACCCGGCGTCGGCCCAGGTGCTGCTGCTGGCAGGGTCGAACTGCATCCAGGTCAATCGCCCATCCGCCCGTTCAGCGTCATAGCCACGGGCCAACCGGCGGCTGACCACCGTGAGCTGATGCCCTGCCTGAAGCAGGAGCGGCAGGAGCTCACGGCCAACAAAACCAGTGCAGCCAAACAGCAGCAGACGCATGAAAGCGGTGGTGGTGCGGCTGGGAGGCTAAGGGGTTTGTGGGCGATTGGTTTTAGCCTGGTGCCATCACCTTCCCCTGCCATGGCCGAATCCGACGCCGCTGCCCCCGCCAAGGCCAAGCCTGCTGCGCTGCGCAAAGGTGCTTTGGTCAAGGTAAACAAGGCCGCCTACAGCGCCAGCCTTGAGGCCTCTGCCAGCGACCCCACGGCCCCCGCCTACATCTTCGAAGGCCCCGGAGAGCTGCTGGTGGTGAAAGGGGACTACGGCCAGGTGCGCTGGAACCGTCCAGTGCCCGATGTGTGGCTGCGGATGGATCAGCTGGAAGCCTGTTCCTGATCCTGCTCTTGATTGGAGGCGGGCTCCAGGGCCTCCTCCACGGAAGTGACGGCCGCTGGAACTGATGTGATGGCGGCGGGGATGCGCCAAACAGCTCCGGACAGCACGCCGCTGAGATCCCCAAGCGCCGCCAGCACAGGATTCAAAACGCTGGCCCCATCCGCAGCGGCGGCGGCCTGCCAGGGGTTCCAACCCGCCAAGCTGACCACACTGCGGTAAGCCGCTGGCCAGGGGTTATCAGGCAACAGCCGTTGCAGAGCCTGGAACTGCTCTGCTGCCTGCGCCGGGCGGTTTTCCAGCACCGCCAGCAGAGCAAGGGTCCAACGCGGTTGAACAGCATCGGGATCCTGCGCCAAGGCCGCCAAGGCCTCAGAACGCACCGGCTCGCGATAGCTGAAATGGCCATCGAGCATGTGCTCCTGCCCCACCGCAGCGAACACCGGATCCAGCCCCACCGGCCCTGCCGCCAGGCCAGCGGCGAGGTCGGGGAAGCGTTCCGCAAAGGAGGGGCCTGCAATCGGATGCGTCGCGCGGCGGCGCCAGAGGGAATAACTCCCCCCCCGGGGACGCTCGAACTGATTCACCAGCTCGAACACACCGCTGCTGCGCACCGCTTGATCCAGCCGTCGTGCCGCTTTGCGCACCGATCCCTGATTCCCTTCCGCTAACACCACCCATTCCGTCCGTGCCAGCACAGGCTCACGGTCCTGGCGGCTGCCCCCCAGCTGCCGACCAACGGTCTGCCCCCCGTCGCGACGGCCATAGAAGCTGACATTGTGCTGGTTGAGATCGGAGGTGCTGGGCACCACGATCAAGGTGGCGGGAGGGGCGCTGGGGTCTGCACCGCCGGCAGCCTTCACCACCGCTTCCACCGGGCCACGGGGCCGGTCTTCAAAACGATGCAGCTGATGGGCCCAGCCCGCAGGAGCACAGGCCAGCAGACCCGCTCCGAACAGGGGCCACACCAGCCTCGAACGCCTGGCTTCCAACCAATGGCCCCATTGCCACCACCCCCGGGCCAGCAGCAACAACAGGGAGGGGAGCAGGGGAGCGATGTAGCGATCACCTTTATTCGGACTCAGGGTGGTAAGAACCCAGGCCGCCACCAGATTGATCAGGAGCCAGCGCCAGGACCAGGCGTGATCAGTGGAAGGCTGCTGGCGCTGCCAGCACCAAAGCAGCAGCCCCGACACCCCCACCACCAACAGCACGCTGCCGAGCTGCTCCGGCAACAGGCGCGGATACCACAGCCAACTGGCGAAGCTGAGCACGCCGGGATCCCCTTCACGGGCCGCCGACTCGAACACGGCCCGGTTGGTGCCCCCCAGGCTGGTGATCCAGTTGTGGCGCAACCAGGGGCCAATCAGTACCGCCGTGAGCAGGGGTAAGAGCAGGGCCTGGCGCAACCAGGGACCGCCCCGCCGCAGCGCGATTGCTCCGGCCCAGACACCGGCGGGGACAAGCACCAACAGGGCGCTTTGCTTCACCAGTACCGCTGCCAATGCCGCCACAGTGCATCCCAAGGCCTGCCCCCAACGGCCACCGCTCTCGGGATCGCACCAGACCCCGAGACGCCAGATAGCCAGGCTGCAACTGGCCACCAGGGCCATCTCCAGCACGTAATCCGTGCGCAAATCCAGAAAGGCCGGCGTCAATGCCGCCAAGAGGCAGGCAATCAGGGCCAGGCCATCCCCCTGCAGCCGTCGCCCCCAGCCCGCCATCACCACCAGGAGCAGGCCGTGCCAGAGGCTGAGGCTCCAGGCCGCTTGCTCCGGGGCATCGCCACTCAGCGCCATCACGCTGCCGTTCACCAGCGAGGCCAGGGGCGGAATTTTCGGTGACAGATCCAGCAGCGCCTGCCAACCCTGCCAACCGCCACCGGGCAACAAGCCCAAGGCACGGCCGTGGTCCATGGCGCTGTTGAGGTAGTCGGCCTGATCCCAGGCGGGGACTCCGGTCTGCAACATCCACCAAAGCCGATCCACAAAAGTGGAGAGCACCCAGATCAGGGCAACCGAAGCCCAGAAACGCCAGCGCTGTTTCACACGATCTCCAACCGACGCCGTTCATCCTGGAGCCGCTTGCGTCGCTGCTTGGCCTCCCGCAGCATCTCGCGACCATCGTGGAGATAACCATCCACGTAACCCATGGTGTAGCGCTCCAGTTCGGCCAGAGCGTCCTCAACTTCCGAGAGGCAGTGATACAGGCTCAGGCCGAAACCACGGGCCGAGGCCGGCGTGGGCAACGACTGGAACAGTTGCTTGACTTTTTCCATTCGGCGTCCGCTCGCCTCGAGATAGCTGCAGAACGCCTCCATCAGCTCGTCGTCGTAGGGATCAGCCGACAGTGCCTTGAGTTGCTTGGGAAATGGATTGATCACCTCACCAAGCATGCGGTCGATCGGGGCATAGACCCGCCGCAGCCACTCCCCCAGGGCATCGTCCGCGGCCACAGCACGGTCGTGGGCACGGCTGGCCCGGCGCAGATCCGTCGGCGATGCCGCACGGCCCGGCTTGGGCCGCGTGCGATCAAAGGCCTTACGGCGCTCGGCATCCCCGAGCACTTCCCAGGCGGCATTGAGGGCCAGCATCTCCTGGTCGTCGCCGCCGGCATCGGGATGGTGCTGCTTCACCAGCTGGCGGTAGGCCGCTTTGATCTCAGCGTTGCTTGCGGTGCTGCTGACACCGAGCACGGCATAGGGATCGCTCACAGCTGACCATCCCTCCGGGCGGGAAGCTGCGAAGCGGCACTGAACATCGGGGTGGAGAGGTAACGCTCGCCATAACTAGCCAGCACCACCACCAGCCGTTTGCCCGCCATGGCGGGGTCTTGGCCCACCCGCAGGGCCGCTGCCATGGCCGCTCCACTGCTAATACCGCAGAGCAAACCCTCCTCCCGGGCCAGGCGCCGACCCACCTGCATCGCCTCCTCATCGCTCACCGTAAGGATCAAATCAATCCGATCCAGTTCCAGCACCGCGGGAACAAAACCAGCTCCGATCCCCTGGATGCGATGGGCCCCAGGAGGCTTCCCGGACAGCACGGCACTGGCCTCGGGCTCAACGGCAATCACCTGAAGCTGCGGCTGACGCTCTTTCAGCAGACGGGCGCAGCCGGTGATCGTGCCACCGGTGCCCACCCCCGCCACAAAGGCATCGATCTGGCCCTGGGTATCGCGCCAAATCTCCTCGGCCGTGGTGCGTTCATGCACGGCCGGATTGGCGGGGTTGTCGAACTGCTGAAGCAGATAAGCGTTGGGAATCTCCTCCACCAACTCCTTCGCCAGCGCTATCGCCCCGTTCATGCCCTGGGCACCGTCGGTGAGCTGCAACTCGGCGCCGTAGGCCCGTAGCATCGCTCGACGCTCGGTGCTCATGGTGTCCGGCATGGTGAGAATCAGCCGATAACCCCGGGCCGCCGCCACCATGGCCAAGGCGATTCCGGTGTTGCCGCTGGTGGGCTCCACCAGCACCGTACGGCCGGGAACGATCGTGCCGGCTTGCTCCGCCTCCAGCACCATGGCGCTGGCGATGCGGTCTTTCACCGAGGCGGATGGATTGAAGCTCTCCAACTTGGCCAGGATCTCGGCCTGACAGCCGCAGGCCTGGGGCAGACGGTTCAACCGCACCAGAGGCGTGCCACCGATCAAGGCCGTGATGTCAGGAGCAATGCTCATGGCTGCAGCTTGGCCATAGAACAACCATAAAAAAAGCCCTCCCCAGGGGAGAGCTTGGTGTGTGTGTGAGGAAGGTTGTTCTGAAGGCCCAACCGAAGTCGGGCCAATAGATCAGAACTTGAAGGTGGTCTGAACCAGGCCACCGAAGACGCCGAGGGACTTGTAGTCGCCGTTGACGTTCTGGGTGTCGTCACCGAAGGGACGGCTCAGCCAGTACACAGCAGGGGTGATCTGGATGTTGTCGGTGACCTGGAAGCTGTACCAGAGCTCCATGGCGTAACCGCCATCAGCCACGAAGCCGTCCTCGACCTCGTAGACGAACTGGGGCTGACCCACGGCATAACCAAGAGCGTTGCCCTCGAGGAGGACATCGTTCCAGGTCAGACCCACCATCCAGCTGGCCATAGACCGCTTGTTGGTGTTGTCATCCCAAGCATCGTTGCCAGTCAGGTAGGAGCTACCGACGCCAGCACTGATGGAAGGCATCCAGCCGGACTCCTCAGGACGCCAGAAGGCGTGTGCAGACCAGCTGTGGCTATCGGCGTTGGTGCGCTCGCCGTCAGCGACGGTGCAAGGGGTGCCGTACTTACCGCCCTTAGCGAACTCGGTAGCGGTACGGAACTTGGCACCACACTGGCCGTAGCGATAACCGGCGGCCAAGCCCCACTGCTTGTTGCCATAGGCAATCTGAGTGGTGATGTTGCCTTCGGAGTTATCGGTCATGAAGCCACCCGTGTTGGGGTTGCTGTCATTGGCCTCACCGGAGTCGGCAACGTAGTTAGCAGCCACGGTGAAGTAGGGATTGCCCTTCTCCACTTGCTTCTTGTTGGTGTAAATGGCACCGAAGCCACCACCGGTCTCCTTGTTCCAGACGCCGGGGGTACCCAGGGAACCACCGAAGAAATCAAGGATCTTGCTGCCGCCCTTGGCGTAGGCACTGGCTTTATAGCCCATCATCTCGGTGTTCCGGGTCAGGGGACCGACCTGGACAGTGAAGCTGTCGCCGAGGGGGAAGCGGTAGTAGATGCGATCAATCTCGACGATGTTGTCGCCGGGGGCAGCGGTGTCGAGTTTGTTCAGAGCAACGCCGTTGCCATCCCACACACTGGTATCACCCATGTTGCCTGCGCGCAGGCGGGTGTACAGGAGATCCTTGCCGCTGAAGGAGGTCTTCAGGCCAAGACGCAGGTCGTAGCTGAAGGAGAAAGCGCCGTACTCAGCGTTGTAAGCATCACGGGCACCCTTCTCGCCACCGGTGTTGTAGTTGTCACCTTTGGCGCGCGTCGCACCAGCCACCCAGACAGTTTTGGCCTTGAGCTTGGTGGTGGTGGAGAACTGGGTTGCTTCCAGTTCGCCAACGCGGGCCTCGAGGCCGTCAACGCGACCCTTGAGGATGGCCAGCTCGGTTTCGAATTCCTTGAGCAGACGACGCAGCTCGTCGGTCACTTCAGTGATCCGGTCGAGGCAGGCGTTCAGCAGGGCAGCCGCTTCGTAGCGGGTCATGGCCCGGTTGCCACGGAAGGTGCCGTTGGGGTAGCCGGCGACGCAGCCGTAGGTCTCCACCAGGTTGGCCAGAGCCTGATAGGCCCAGTCGGTGGGGTAGACGTCGGAGAATTGGGTGACGCTGGTGACCTGATCAGCGGAAGCCGCGTAATCAGAAACGCCGTTGATGTTCAGCTCGGCGGCATTGGCACCACTGGCGATCAGGCCAAGGGCAGCAGGAGCCACCAGCAGTTGCTGGAAAAGCTTCATTTTGGGTTCTCACACCAAGAGAAAAGTGCCGGCAAGACATGCCAGCGGCTTCACGCTATTAGCGCGAGACAACCATGTCGGTAACAGCAACTCAAGGGTTGTTTATGTATCGGTTAAGACCATTCCTTCATGCTGGAGCCGCATAAAAAAGCTCCCCACCGAAGTGGAGAGCTGAAGAATCTGAAAGGGATAAGGCCCCTGAAGGGGCCTTAAACCAAGGATCAGAACTTGAACTGGGTCTTGACCAGGCCGCTGAAGGCGTTCATGCCATTGGAGTCCTGAGAAGGGAAGGGCTTGCTCAGGTAGGTGATGGCAGGAGTCACGCTGATGTTGTCGGTGACCTGGAACTTGTAGAAGAATTCCCAGGCGTAGCCGGCGCCTTCTTCGACAGCGTCGCCGTCAACAGAAGCGACGAAGGTGGGCTGACCAACGGCCATACCGAAGGAATTGCCTTCGATGAACACGTCGTCCCACTCGAGACCCACGTACCAGGACGCGGTGTAGCCGTCAGTACCGCCGTCGAAGTAGGTAGAACCCACACCGGTGCTGATGGAAGGAATCCAGCCGGAATCTTCAGGAGTCCACCAGGCACTCAGACCCCAGGAGTTGGTCTGACCACCGATACCCGAAGCGATCGCAGCTTGAGGGTTGGCGTTACCGATGTACAGCTTCTCAGCGTTGCCGGAAGCCTTGGTGTAGGCAGCAGCAATACCCCAGTTCTCAGGCGCATAGGCGATCTGAGTGGTGGCGCTGAAGTCAGCACCATCGGTTCCGATACCACCCGTGTTGGGGTTGCTGTCGTTGCCGTTGGTGGAGAGGTAGCTGGTGGCGATGCTGAAGTCGTCGGACTTCCAGTACACGCCAGCACCAGCGCCGAGGGCCAGGTTGTAAGCACCAGGCGCGCCAGCGTAGGTGAAGAAGTCGTACGTCATGGCAGACGGATAGGCGCTAGGCCACACCGGAAGCATGTCGTCCATACGAACCACAGGGCCGCCAACCACGGTGAAATTCTCACCGATGGGGAAGCTGTAGTACATGCGGTTCACGACAACAGCGTTGTCGGAATCGAAGCCGTACTCCTGGGCGAACAGGCCGGTGTAGACGTTGCTCATGTTGCCTGCACGCAGGCGGGTGTAGAGCAGGTCCTTACCGGTGAAGGAGGTCTCCAGGTTCAGCGCCAGGTTGTAGCTGAAGGAGGTGCCACCGTTGGTGGCTTCGAAGGCATCGCTGCCACGGCCGTGAGCCTTAGCGGCACCGAAGACCCAGTCAGCTTTACCTTTGAGCTTGGTGGTGGTGGAGAACTGGGTTGCTTCCAGTTCGCCAACGCGGGCCTCGAGGCCGTCAACGCGACCCTTGAGGATGGCCAGCTCGGTTTCGAATTCCTTGAGCAGACGACGCAGCTCGTCGGTCACTTCAGTGATCCGGTCGAGGCAGGCGTTCAGCAGGGCAGCCGCTTCGTAGCGGGTCATGGCCCGGTTGCCACGGAAGGTGCCGTTGGGGTAACCGGCGACGCAGCCGTAGGTCTCCACCAGGTTGGCCAGAGCCTGATAGGCCCAGTCGGTGGGGTAGACGTCGGAGAATTGGGTGACGCTGGTGACCTGATCAGCGGAAGCCGCGTAATCAGAAACGCCGTTGATGTTCAGCTCGGCGGCATTAGCGCCGGTGGCCAGAAGGCCAAGGGCGGCAGGAGCCACCAGCAGTTGCTGGAAAAGCTTCATTGAATTCCTCACACAGGAAGTAGGCGCAACTACGCCATTTCCAGATTGTGAGGGCTGCTCGCCGACCAACCAACGCTGCCTGTGCCGGTCCTTACATCGACATGTATCAGTCGATACTGTTCTTCTCAGAGCGAGGCCTCTTAAAAACGATGCCCCCGCCCGGAAGTCCGGACGGGGGCTCTCGCCGGGTCCGCTTTTGCCGCGGAACCGGATGATCAGTAGAAGGCGCCGTTCAGCCGGCGTTCTCCGCGATCAGCAGACCCTGAATCAAACAACTGGAAATCATGGACACCTCCTCCTGAAGGATTGTGAATGCCGGCAACGCCTTCGGAATGATGACCACTCCCCGAAGGAAGCATTCACCTCTCCACGCCGCTGCACCCTGAACACCCGGACCATACTCAGTTTTTGACGTAATGAGGGGCACCCATGCGCTCCGGCTCAGCTCCTGAACCAGCCCCCTGGAGCGCATTGGCAGGGCTCGGCTTGGCCGCCGCCGTTCTGACCCTGATCGGCCTCGGTGATCTCCCCCTGCGGGACTTCGATGAAGCCACCGTGGCCCGGGTGGCCTTCGAACTGCGCCAAGGGCTCGGGGAAGCCCCGTTGCTGCCCACCCTCTGGGACCAGCCTTACCTCAACAAGGCGCCGGGTCTGCACGGTTTGATCGCCCTCGTGATCGGCGCAACAACCAGGCCCGACCAGCTCCCCTCGGAGTGGACGATCCGCCTGGCGCCGGCCTTGCTGTCGTGCCTGGTGGTACCGATTGGGGGCTGGCTGCAATGGGTGCTGCGACCAGGGGATCGCTCCAGCACCCTCGCCACCAGCGTGATCCTGCTGACGCTGTTGCCGGTGGCCCGGCATGGACGTCTGGCCATGCTGGATGGCACCCAGCTGACAGCCATGGCTCTGCTTTGGCTAGCCCTGCTGCAGCTCAACCGCAGCCGATGCAGCGCACTCTGGGGAGCAGTCGCCGGCCTGATGGCCAGCGCCATGCTGCTGCTCAAAGCCCCGCTTCTGGTGCCCGCGGCGGTGGCCGGCGGATTGGCGCTGGCCTGGGGCCAGGAATGGAGAAACTGGCATAACAGGGCTGCAGCCTTGATCGGGATGCTGCTGGGCCTGGCACCGGGGATCGGCTGGCATCTCTGGCATGCCCACATCCGAGGGGGAAAAGCACTCTGGCTCTGGGGCGGTGATGGCGCCGGGCGGGTTCTTCTGGATGCTGGCGAAGGCAGTGATCTGGGCTGGCGGGTCCCGGTGATCGAAGTACTGGAGGGGGGCTGGCCCTGGCTGCCGCTGCTGCCCTTCGCCCTGGTCTGGGCCTGGCGATGGCGTCAGAGCCGCTGGGGGCGTTGGTCTTTGGCCGGCCTGCTCACCCTGGCCGGTGCCATTCTTCCGCTGCGCACCCAGCTCCCCTGGTACAGCCACCCGCTCTGGCTGCCGCTCGCCCTGATTTGCGCTCCGCTGCTGGCTTGGCTGGTGGAGCAACCCTTTTCCTCTAAGAATGCGCCAGAGAGTCCAAATCCCCCTTGCCGCTGGTTGCTGTTGCAGCTCCCCGCGTTCTGGTGCGGGCTCGGACTGCTGCTCCTGCTGCTTTGGCTAAGCAGCTTCAGCAGCACCGGCAGCAGCCTTGTGCCCTACCGCGGCCTGGCGGGTGTGCTGGGCCTCGGCTGGTGTGGCGGCGGATGGTGGCTGCGCTCTGCCGCACCACAGCGACGACGCCTTGGGGTGATCAGCCTCAGCTGCGGCAATGTGGCAGCGCTGGCCCTACTGTTTCACTCCCCCCTGTGGTTGTGGGAGCTCAACGAGACCTGGCCCGTGCAACCTGTAGCAGCCTTGGTCAGAGCCAACCCTGGAAGCGAGATCAGGCTGAAGGGGTACGACGAACGTCCCAGCCTCAACTGGTATGCCGAACAACGCATTCAGCGATTCAAAGGTGGCCCAGGTCGCCGGCTCAGCGACAAGTCCCAGGAGGACTGCATCACCGAAGGCCAAGCAGGGCGATGGACCCTGTCCAACTGTCGGTAGCCTGAGCCCGACTGGAGCGCACTGTGTCGTCCACCGCGGAACGTGAAGGACCGATAAGCCACAGCGGCCTGTCCATCGTGCTGCCCACATTCAATGAGGGTGGGTCCATCCGCCAGGTGATCGAATCCTTGCTGCACCTGGGGACGGATCATCCGCTCGAAATCCTGATCGTCGATGACGATTCCCGCGATGGCACCCCTGATCTGGTTCGCGCCCTGGCCCGACAGGACCCAAGGATCCGGATCATCCAACGGGTGGGACGCTCTGGGCTGGCCAGCGCCATCAAAGAAGGCCTGATCGCAGCCCTCTATTCCATCGCCGTGGTGATGGACAGCGATGGACAGCACGAACCTGCCTCCGTTGGCGAGGCCGTGCAGCTCCTGGATCGAGAGGGACTGGACCTTGTGGCGGGGAGCCGCTTCCTCGACCACTCCGAAATCCGAGGCCTCAGCGATCGACGCACCGATGGCTCCACCCTCGCTAACCGTCTAGCCCGTTGGAGCCTGCCAAGGTCGTACCGGCACCTGAGTGATTGCATGAGCGGCTTCATCGTGCTGCGCCTCGACCGCTGCCTGCCGCTGGTGCGTCAAGTGGATGTGAACGGCTTCAAATTCTTCTATGAACTCCTGGCCATCAGCCGCGGTCGTCTGCAGGTGGGAGAAATTGCGCTGCGCTTTCAGCCACGGCTGCATGGCAGCTCCAAGCTCGATCTCGCCGTCCTCTGGGACTTCGTCGTGTCCCTGATTCACACCGCAACCCTGCGGCTGCTACCGCGAAGGGCCATCAGCTTCGGGCTTGTGGGCGCCTCTGGCGTGGTGGTGCAGCTGCTCTCCACAGCACTGCTGATGGGTCTTTTCGGCCTGGCGTTTCAGCAGGCGCTTCCGGTGGCCGTGATCACAGCCGCAAGCTCGAACTATCTGGTGAACAACGCCCTCACCTTCCGCGACCGACGCCAGAGCGGAAGGCATTTGATCCGGGGGTTGCTGAAGTTCCTTCTGGTGGCCTCCCTGCCGGCCCTGGCCAACGTTGGCCTCGCAACCAGTTTTTACACCCTGATCCAGGCCCATGCGCTCTGGGCCCAACTGGCGGGCATTGTTGTCGTCTACGTCTGGAACTATGCGGCGTCATCCCGCTTTGTCTGGAACAACCCCTAAGCCAGCCTGGCTGCCCATCGGCCTGGGAAGCCTGCTGCGGCTGGTGCAGATCTGGATGCCGGTGCTGGGGGTTCACAGCTGGCGGCAAGCCGACACCGCAGCCATGGCAAGGCATTTCAGCCAGGCAGGAACACCGATCTGGATGCCACAGATCGACTGGGGTGGTGCGAGTGCAGGCTTCGTGGAGTCGGAATTTCCCCTCTACCCCTTTCTGGTGAGCCGCCTCTACGGCCTGATGGGGGTGCAGGAATGGCTGGGCCGCGGTTTATCAGTGCTCTGCAGCGCACTGACCATCTGGCTGGTGATGCGCCTGGGCAGACGTTGGTTCAACCCCGAAGCCGGTTGGTGGGCGGGCCTGGCCTTTGCCATCGCACCTCTAGCGGTGTATTTCGGGCGCGCCTTCCAGGCCGAAGCCCTGTTGCTGCTGTGTGCTGCTGGGGCCTTGGAGAGCCTGAGCCTTTGGAGTGAGAGACGGTTGCCCTGGACCCTGGCCCTGAGCTGGGTTTGCTTCACCACCGCTGGCCTGATCAAGGTGATTCCACTGCTCTGGTTGGGGCTACCCCTGCTGATGGTGCAGCTCAGCTCCAACCCTCAAAGCCAGGCCCCACCACTGCAGACCTTGCCCGGACGCATGCTTCGCCTGCTGGGGCGTCCTGGCTTCTGGCTGTACATCGGCACCAGCCTGATGGCGATCGCCGGCTGGTACTGGCATGCCCATCAATTGGGACAGGCCAGTGGACTGAGCTTCGGGTTCTGGGGATCGGGAGCCGATCGCAGCAGCATCAGTCTTCTGCTGGACCTCAACGGCTGGATCAACCTGCTGCTGCGGGTGAGCCTGCGCCTCCTGGCGCTGGTGGGGGTGCCGTTCCTGCTGATCGGCCTGAGGGCAAGCTGGCGCAGCGGCGGCGGGCAGACCGCCCTCAGCGGCTTGGTGGGGGTGCTGCTCTGCACGATCGCCACCATGCGCTCGAGCACGATTCATGAGTACTACCAGCTGCCGCTGCTGCTGTTCAGCTCGCCACTGATCGGCTTGGGCTGGCAGACCTGGCACCAGCGGCGACCCCGCTGGCAGCCTCGGCTGTTGCTCGGCCTTGCGCTGGTGGTGAGCCTCACGGTGGTCTCACTGGATTACTGGGCTGTGGAACATCGGCAGAGAGAGGCGTGGATGCCTTTGGCCCTCACCATCCGCAGAGATCTGCCGCCCGACGCGCGGATTGTGAGTGTCACCAGCACCGATCCCACACTGCTCAACCTGGCCCGCCGTCAGGGCTGGCTGATCTCCAGCAAGCAACTCACACCAGAACGGCTCCAGCGCTGGAAAAGTGCTGGAGCAAGCCATCTGGCCGGCAGCTTCGTGTGGGACAAGACTTACCGGCCGATGCCGGAACGGCGGCAACAGCTCCTGCGAGAGATGGTGGACGCCAGCCCCCGCGCCTGGGTGGACTCACGCAGCCAGACCTATCTGATTCCGATCGATGACCTCCAGCCCCAGCGCTGACTCCCGGCCATCTCAGCCGCGGGGCTATCCCCCGCAGCTGCTGGTGCTGTCCGCAGGGCTGGGCCTGCTGCTCTGGGGCATTGCGGCGACACGCCATGGCCTGCTCCAAAGCAATGCCTATGACCTGGGGCTGTTCGATCAGTGGGCCTGGCTGATCGGATCGGGAGCGGCACCAATCTCCTCGATGGAGCAGGTGCATGTACTGGCCGACCACGGGGCCTGGATGCTCTATCTGGCCGGTGGGGCCTATCGGATTCTGCCCAGCGTGCATTGGCTCTTGGCCAGTCAGGCCCTGGCCCTGAGTTGCACCGCCTTACCGGTTTGGTGGCTCGCGAAGCAGGCTGGCTTGGGACCTCGGCAGTGCTGGCTGGCCTGCGGCCTCTGGTGGCTGCAACCGGTGGTGTTCAACACCGCTCTGTTTGATTTCCACCCCGAAACCTGGGTGATGCCCGCCTTCGCTCTGGCGCTCTGGGCCGAGCGCGAGGGCTGCCCCCGGCTCTGGTTTGGTTTGCTGCTGGTGATGCTGGGCTGCCGCGACGGTCTGGTGTTGATCACAGCAGGCATGGCCATCGACCTTGCCTGGCGCCGACGATGGCGGTGGAGCCTGGCGGCGGGGGGCCTCAGCGTCGGCTGGCTGCTGATGCTCAGCCGTTGGCTCTATCCACTGCTCCGGGATGGGGAAGGCCCCAAGGCTGCAGGGCGGATGTTCAGCCATTTGAACGGCGGGCTGATCAGTGTTCTCAGTGGCCTGGATTGGGGCGGCGGTACCGAGTATCTGCTGCTGCTTTGTCTTCCCTGCATCGCCCTGTGGCGGCGGAGCTGCCTCAGCACATTGCTGATCGGGCTGCCGTTGGTGCTGGTGAATCTGCTCTCTGCATCCACCAGCTACCGCACCCTGGTGCATCACTACAGCCTGCCCCTGGCCGTGGTGGCCGTGGTGGCCTGCATCGACGGCCTGCGGGGGCAACCCCAGTCCCAGCGAGGCTTTCCCTGGATGCTGTGCTGGGCCATGGCCTGCTGGCTGATGCTGGCCAAACCCTGGTTCTTCACGGGGCCCTACCTGGGCCGCCTGCCTCAACTCCAAGCCGTTGATGAGGCCCAGGCTCTGATCCAACCGCAGGACGCGGTGCTCACCACCAGTTACCTAGTGCCACAGCTCAGCCAGCGCACCAACATCGGCTT
Source organism: Synechococcus sp. MU1617 (assembly GCF_020514235.1). NCBI lineage: Bacteria > Bacillati > Cyanobacteriota > Cyanophyceae > Synechococcales > Synechococcaceae > Synechococcus > Synechococcus sp. MU1617. The sequence goes on along the minus strand of NZ_VTLB01000007.1, from coordinate 3,726 downwards.
CCCCAAGAAAAAAATGAGTCCATCCCCCACAGCGGGACCCTGGAACGTGCTGCTGCTCAACCCCAATGACCCGGGCTGGGGATCAAGCCGCGAGGTGCAGGAAAGGTTGCTTACTCAAGCCACCGACAAGAACTGGAGCTGCCAGAGCTGGCCAACTGGCCTGAAGCTGTGTCGGGCACCTGCCGCTGCAGAACAACAGCCCCGCCGTGGCAATGCACCAAGCGATAGTCGCCTGATGCCTTGAGCTTCCGCAGTTCCCGCTGAATGCGCTGCTGTTTGTTGCGCGATCCCTTGAACACTGGAGCCAGGGGCGTGTAGTAACCGGGCAGGGCCACAACCCAGTCCACAGGTTGAACGCGTCCCTGGCGATCACGGTATTGAACATGCCGCGGGAAACGAATCGCCGCCTCCCGCTGGGCCAACAACGGCAACAGAGGCGTATCCGCCGCCACGCTGGCATCCGCTGGAATCAGCGCCACCGCCTCCGCAGCCGCCTGGCGACGCTCCAGCATTTGCTGAGGAGACACATAGGTCCAGGGGGAAAAGCTGTCAGGGATCACCGCCGAGAGCGTGCGATGGGGGTTCGCCACCAGCGTGAGCACAAGGCCAAGAGATAGAGCTGCGGTCCAACAGCGGCGCAGCCAGGGCTTCGACCACCCCCCAGGATGGCGTTCCCACCAGAGCACAGCACCGAGATAGAGCCCCGGCACCAAAGCCAGCACATAGCGCAGCGTGACGGACAAGGCCGATCGCCCCTGGGAGAGCAAGGCAATCAACAGCGGAGCCAGCATCAGCAGAACGGCATCCACCGAGAGCAGGGGCACCAGAACCAGCGGCAAACTCAACGCCAGCACGAAGCCAAGGGTGGCCCCCGGCGGCGACACCAGCGCCTCGAGCAACGCAAAAGGTTGGCGCAGCATGGTCCACAGCACAGCAACCGTTCCCCCCGACGGGTCGTCCACCAGATGGCCGAACTTCTCCTTCAAGAAGCGATCCGATAAGGAGGAATCCACCATCGGTTGAATCCAACCGGTGACCAGCACGACCCAGGCGAAGGACACAAGCATCAGCAAGGCTCCGGTGATGCGTTGGTCGGGACGACGCACCAGGGCCCAGAGCCCAAGGGAAAACAACAACAACCCACTGTCTTCTCGCACCAACAGCAACAGGGCACCAAACAGCCATACCCGCCAACGGCAACCGTCGAGAAGACCTCCCACCACCAGAAACGCCAACAAGGGCAGCCAAACCAGATCGTGAAAGTTCTCGAGGGCGGGGCCAATCACCGCGCCACTGAGGAAGTAGGCAAGGGTGATTCGCTCAGCCAAGGGCCGCGGAAGTCGGGCATCGGCCAATCTCCACAGCACCAGACCCGCGCCAGCGAGCAGCCCCACCTGAAGCAAAGGAAGCGCCCACATCCCAAACACAGCCACCAGGGGTGCCATCAATACGGTTAAGGCGTTGGCGTGCTGCCCCAGGTGCAAGTAATCGATGGACGGGAGACCATCACCGGCCACCACCGCCCCCGACAACACCGATGAGAGGCTGCTTTCAAAGGGCCGCCCCTGCGCAGTCGCCCAGAGCTCCTGCAGAAACAGGGCTTGGTCATAGGTTGCGCTCAGGCTGAACAGCCGCCAGGCCTGAAGCGCAAAACAGATCAGGGCAAACAGACCCGCCATTGCCAACACCTTGCGTGGCCACCGGGTTGTGGAGGGCGCATCAATGCCGGTGGGTCGACGCATGCAGCCGTCCTTGAAGGATTTTGGGCAGGTTACGGAGGGTCCTGGACGGGGCCAAGCAGCACGCGCGTGCGCAACAACAACAGATAGATGGAGCCGTACAGCACCAGCTCACCCCACTCCTGATCCCGATTGAGGATCAGATCGGAGAATGTGCGCGTGGCAATGCAAAACGCGAGTGCAGACACCGCCAGGAACAACGGCCAGCTGTAGACAGCTGGAGTGAGAGCCCGGGTCACAACCGCCATCGATTCAGAACAGTTTGTTGTGAGAGCTCGCATCCAACGAGGTGCCAGAACCACGACAGCCAAAACCCCAAGGGTCGCCAGGAAGGTGCCCACATCCAGTCGATCCTGAAACCAACCGATGTTGTGCAGGGTCGTCTCGTTCTGCGCGTTGATCTCGTTCAACAAGGGCGGGGTCCGCCAACTGAAGATCACCTGCCCCCAGGCGAGCTCCTCCATCAAGACCAGGACCAGACATACGGCGCCGAACTGGAACAAGCGCCCGGGTCGGCGTTCCTGCAAACGCGCATTCAAATCGGAGCCGATCAACCAGGTCGCCCGGGTGGCGAGCAGCAGGACCAGCACTTGGCTCCACTCCACCAAGCCACCCTCACCAAACACCAAATTTTTGTAGGCGTCACGGTCCGGCGAGCCGGTCTTCAAGCCCACAACCAGCAGAACCACAAGCGCCAACAGACCCCACACCGCTCGGGTGCGGCTCTGATGGGCCCATGGATCGGCAACCGACAGCAACCGCAACAGCCCCTGGGAACGGGTTGCCCAGACCGCCAGTCCCGTGCTCACCCCAGCCAAGACGCCCCAACCGAGATCAGGGTTGGAACCACCAGAGACAGACATCACCAGCTGCACGGCCACCGTCAACAAAGACGCACCCGCAACCACCACGAACAATGCAGCGATGGCGGTCTTGAGGGCGCAACCCCGTGTGTAGATCACAGGCACCAACCCGTCCCTTGCGCGAAGCGCAGGTTAAGCAGAGGTTTAGAACCGGAGTCTGAGACCGGGGTTCATCCTCCGCACAAGCCAACCGTGATTCAGCAACCCACTGCAACGAATCCAAATCAGATCGGAATCATTCCGCTCACGCCACGATCGATCCGCAAGCTGCTGACGGCCATCACCGCAGGGTTTTTGGTGGCCCACAGCGTCGTGCAAGTGGGCATTTACGGCTTCGGGGCGGAGAAGCATTGGCTGGACAGCCTCAACATGGACCGGGAACTCAACCTGCCCACCCTGTTCAGCAGCGCGCTGTTGCTGATGGCGGCCCTGTTGATGCAACGACTGGGGCAGAGCAGCGATCGCATCGCGGCCCAAGGCTGGCGTTTGCTGTCGAAGATTTTCATCTTTCTGGCACTCGACGAAGCCCTTCAGATCCACGAGATCCTGATCATTCCAGGGCTTAGGCGCCAGGTGCACCCCGCTCTGGCATCCACCTGGGTGGTGCCCTACGCCGTTCTCGCCCTCATCCTGCTGTGGCGCTTTCGCCGCTTCCTCAGCTCGCTCTCCCGAGCAACGGCATCACGGTTGCTGCGATCAGGTGCCGTCTACATCGGCGGCGCCATCGGCATGGAGATGATCGGCAGCTTTGCCGTTCGATCCAGCCTGATCCGCCTGCATAGCCCCTGGTATGGCGCCATCACAGGCTTGGAGGAAGCATTGGAGCTGCTGGGCATCATTTTGCTGATCGATGCACTGTTGCGAGCGCTGCTCGATCAACGCAACAGCATTGATCTCACCTTGCGCCTGGGCGCTGATTCAGACGAAAACTGAAAAAAAAACCGCCCTGCTGGGCGGTTGAAGGAAATATCGAACCTGAGATCAGAGGGCATTGCCGCGGGGCAGAACCTCTTCAGGGAAGACGAAGTTTTCGTGCGGCTGGTCAGCCGGTGCCATCCAGGCACGCAGACCTTCATTCAGAAGGATGTTCTTGGTGTAGAAGGTCTCGAATTCGGGATCTTCTG